>JAMOAF010001025.1 GCA_023621895.1 Planctomycetota bacterium | reverse complement strand
GACGACAAAGAATCGCACAAATTACAACACGGTGAATTAGCGCTCGAAGAGCGCGCACCGCGAGAGAGAATGCGCCCGAGGGAAGCGGCTCTGCCGTTTCCCTCGGGTTTTGTTCTTGGTGTTGTTATCTCTCGGTTTCTGCGAGCTTGTCGAGTTGATGTGCTGCATTTTCAGGAAGTCTCCCCGGGCTGCAACCGGTCTCCCGGCTCGCTATAATAGGCATCATGAAATTCGCGAAAGACTCAGGCCGCCATTGCGGCGCGCATGCTGGATATATAATGCGCATACAATCAGGCCTTGCCGTTCTCACCCTTGTCTTGCCGTGTCTCATGTGTGCCCCGGCCGCGGCTGCCAGGATCGCGTTCCTGGCGGCGGAGGGCTCGGTAGAGGCAATGGGACCGCATAACCGGGCGGCGTGGGAAACGGCGCAGTCCCTGGGCGAGGCCACGCTGTTGCTCGCGGGCGGCGACACCGGCTTTCGCGACGCCGCGGGCCAGGGGTGCGGCCTCGCGGGGTTCGACGTGGTCTGGTACCACCAGGGCGATGCCATCGACCGGACCGTCTTGTACGGCGGCCCTGCTCTGGCCGCGCTCCGGGGGTATGCCGATAAGGGCGGCGGCGTGTTGCTGTCGGGCGGCGCCCTGGCAATGGTGGCCGGACTCGGTTTGGAGCGAGAAATCCGCCCGCAACGCCACCAGCTGGAGAACTGGCGCGATCCGGCGGCGATGGTTCTTATCGAGCGCACCCACCCCGTGTTTGCCGGCCTGCAGGAACAAGACGGGCTGGTGGGACTGAGCCAGGGGGGGTGTCCCGCGGTGGCCGACTTCTATTGGGGCGGCCCCGCCGAGGGGATGGTTCTCGCCAACAGCCCGAGAGGCGTCCATAAACCCCTTGTCGAATACGCGCTGGGTTCCGGGCGCGTCATCGTTTTCGGGTGGCATTGGCCCGATTACGCGGACAGCGAAAACCCCTATCGCGCGAATCTCCTGAAACTGACCGGAAATCTGCTCACATACCTCGCGGATACGAAAGCGTGGCGGCCCGTGGCGATAAGGTCGGAGTTTCCCGCACTGGCCTATTCCGAGCGCCCGGGCATCGCGGAACCGCGTTGGCGCGCCCTCCGCATGGCCATCGAAGATCTCGCCCGCGCGTTCCCGGACAGCTATCCGCGCGGCGCCGAGTTTCTCGAACGGTTGAATGCGCTGAAGACCGGGCACGACCAGCTCCCTGGCGATGCGGGCCCCGAGATGTTTGCTTCCGTGGCCGAACGGTTCGATGCGCTCCAGCGCGAGGCCCTGCTGGCGAATCCGCTGCTCGATTTCGACCGGCTGCTCATACTCCGCCGCCGGGCCGGCCAGCTCGGATTGCCGCTCAACTTCAACAGCAATTCAGACCTGCCGCCCACGGGCTACGAAAACACCCTCATTAGCTTGACGCCGCCCGCGCCGGGCGGCGCAATCGAGACCGTGTTCACGCCTGAGGGGGACGCGTTCATCGGCGACCTCGATTTGCACTACGACGCCGAGCGGATGTTGATGTCAACACCGAACAACGAGGGCCGCTGGGGCGTCGCCGAATTGGATTTGACGGCCCGGACGCTCACCCGGCTGCCCCTCATCGACGAGCCGGACGTCCACAACTACGACGCGTGTTACCTGCCTGACGAGCGCATCGTCTTCTGTTCGACCGCGCCGTTTACCGGCGTGCCGTGCGTGGGCGGCCACTCGAAGGTGACTAATCTGTACCTGCGCGGCCACGACGGGCAAATCCGGCGGCTCACCAACGATCAAGACCACAACTGGTGCCCGGCGGTGCTCAACAACGGGCGTATCCTCTACCAGCGATGGGAGTACGCCGACATCGCGCACACGTTCACGCGGATTCTGTTTCATGCCAACCCTGACGGCAGCCAGCAGACGGAGTATTACGGAAGCAACTCGTTCTGGCCCACGGCCATGTTCTTTGCGCGCGCAGTCCCGGACCATCCCACGAAGGTCGTGGCCGTTATCGGCGGCCACCATGACGCGCCGCGGCAAGGGGAGCTCGTCATTCTGGATCCGGCCCTCGGACGCCACGAAGCGGACGGCGCCGTTCAGCGGATTCCCGGCTACGGCAAAAAGGTCGAGCCGGTTATCCTCGACGGCCTGATCGGCTCGAGCTGGCCCCGCTTTCTGCACCCGTATCCGCTCAGCGAAAAGTACTTCATTGTCTCCTGTAAACCGTCAACGACGGGCCTCTGGGGCATATATCTCGCCGACATCTTCGACAACTTCGTCCTGCTCCACGAGGAAGCCGGCTGGGCCATGCTCGAACCAGTCCCCTGGCGCAAGACGCGGCGGCCACCCGTCGTACCCGATGTGGCCGATCCCGCCAAGACAACCGCCACCGTTCTGCTGGCGGATGTCTACAGGGGTCCCGGGCTTGAAGGCGTGCCGCGGGGCACGGTCAAGGCGTTGCGGGTAGCCAGCTACGATTTCACATTTCACGGGTTCGGCGGCGAACCCGACCGCGTCGGCCTCGACGGCCC
>JAMOAF010000927.1 GCA_023621895.1 Planctomycetota bacterium | reverse complement strand
GCGTTCCCAAGCCGGAGCTTGGGAACGAGGGCAGGTTGGGAACGAGGTGGCAACTGAACCCTGAACCCTATTCTTCCAACCCTGGCCCCCCTTCCTCGATCGCTACCCGAACCTTGGCGATTCGCATTCCGTCCATCTCGATTACTTCCAGGGACAAGTCATGGAAGGTCGTGCGGTCGCCGGGCGCAGCGATGCGGTCGAGTTGGACCTGGACCAGGCCGGCAATGGTGCTCACCTGGCTGGGAGCCTTCGACTGGAGGCCGGGCCGCCCGATTGCCTCCAGCACATGATCGACGTTCGACGTTCCGCTCACCAACCAGGCCGCGTTTCCCTCTCGAACAATCTCGGCATCCTCGCGGCGGCGCTCGTCGTGGATCGTGCCCACCAGCTCCTCCAGAACGTCCTCCAGGGTGACCAGCCCCTCGGTGCCGCCGTGTTCGTCGAGCACGACGGCCATCTGGGTCTTCTTCTGGCGAAAGACCTGCACGAGCTGGTCGAGCCTGAGCGTCTCCGGCACCAGGACCGCGGGCCGGATCAACCGGCGCAGCTCCAGAGGGCGGCCCATGTGCAGTTCCAACAGCACGTCCTTGATGTAGATGAACCCCAGGATTCCGTCCAGGTCTCCTTCATAGACCGGCACGCGCGAGTAACCGGACATGGCGACCGCTCCGAGGACTTCGCCGGGCGGTGTATGCACGTCGACGGCGTCGATATCGACGCGGGGCCGCATCACTTCGCGGACCTTGCTGCCCGAGAGGTGCGCTCCCCGCTTGAGAATCGACTCCAGTTCGCCGCTGATTTCGCCCGAGAGCCGCGCAAAGCCGCTCAAGGCGTCGATCTCTTCGATCGCGGTGAAGGCGTGGGGCCGCGGCGAGACGCCGCCGAACGGGCGGTTGATGAAGTGCACCACGGCTTGGATCGGCCGCATCATCCGAACCATCCATGCCAAGGGCCGCGCAATCCAGAACGCCGCCTGCCTGTTGTAGCGGACCGCGACCTCTTTCGGGAGAATCTCCGTGAACTGGAGCATGAGGAACGTGAAGACAATGGAGAAGCCCCAGAGCCACCGTTCTCCATAGAGTTGCTGAAACTCCGCGCCGGCCACGGAGGCGCCGATCGTGTGGGCCGCCGTGTTGAGGATCAGGATCGAGGCGATCGGGCGCTCGACGTTCGAGCTGAGCTGCTGCCAAACCTCGCCGATCCGCGGCCGCCGAGCGGCGATCTCCGCGATCTGCCCGGGACGGAGGCTCAGCAGGGTGGCCTCCATCAGCGAACATAGAGCCGAAACGGCAAGGGCCACCAGTACGCTGAGAATGAGAAGCCACATGGCGGGGTTTCCAAGGGTCTATCACACGTCGCACAGGGCGACAGCCTGGCGAAGGCTCCTGAGCGGATCGCGGGTGGGGATGAACTCCTGGGCGACGAGGCCCTGGTAGCCGGTCTCGACGATCGTTCGCATGATCGGCGGGTAGTTGATCTCCTGGTTGTCGTCGAGCTCGTTGCGGCCCGGATTGCCGGCCGTGTGGTAGTGGCCGATATACTGGGCATTCTGCTTGATCCGGGTGATGATGTCGCCCTGCATGACCTGCACGTGATAGATATCGAAAAGAATCTTCATCCGCTCCGAGGCGATCTGCCTGCAAACCTCCACGCACCACTCGACCGAATCGCCCATGTAACCCGGATGGCCCTTCATCTCCGCGTCGACCCGGCTATTGAGGACTTCCAGAATCAGGTTGATCTTCTTCTGCTCCGCGTAACCGATGACCTTCTTAAGGCCCTTGACGGTGTTCTCCAGGCCGACGTCGTCGGGGATGCCGTTGCGGAATCCCGAGAACGTGATCACGTTGGGGAAACCGGCTTCAGCGCAGGCGTCGACGGCCGTCTTGATCTTGTCGATGCACATCTCCCAATTGGCCGGGTCGTTGAATCCTTGAACGAATCCGTGGCTGTTGGCCAGCCCGCAGATCAGGTTGTATTTCTTGAGGATCGGCCAGTCGGGCGGATCGACCAACTCCACCGACTTGATGCCCATCGCCGCGGCGTGCTGGCAGAGCTCTTCGAGCGTCATCGGCTTCGGCGAACAGTCGCCGGTGAAGCACCAATGGCAGACCGACTGGTGGATGCGGCCGTTGACCACGGCGGGGCCGTCCTTGCTCGGCCTCCGCGCGCGGCCCTGCCTCTTTTTTTCTTCTTGAGCCAGGGTAAACGGTGGCAAGCCGGCCGTTGCGGCAACCGCCATCGACGTGGCGGCGCCGGCCAAGAGGCGTCGGCGAGATAGACGCATTTTGAGGTCTCCTGAGACTGGGTTGGAGGTTGCAAGGTTGCCGGTCACGGCCGCTTCGCCGCGTGAACGCGCGCCGCGATTGAGGCAGTTCTCACTCGACCGCGCGAGTCTGTTTCAGACTACTTGCCCGTCAGGGCGGAAGCAAGCGGCAGGAGGAGAAAACCGGGCAAGCCCGCACCGCGGCGCGGGCTAAATGAGCTTGCGTGATTCCGGGAGGAATTCATGAGAGCGCGATAGCCGC
>JAMOAF010000574.1 GCA_023621895.1 Planctomycetota bacterium | reverse complement strand
CGAGCCGCGAACCTGTCACCTATTGTAACCTTTCCTGCGGCCGAGGCATCGGCCGCCGGCCCTTGTTGGCGTCTTGCATCGTGGTGCCTGATTAAGCGACAATAGTGGACCGCCGGTCATGAGAGGCGAATTGACGCCTCTCATGAATCGCCTCGACTACCTGTCTCACATTCCGCCGCCATCCAGGAGCCCCATGATGCACCAGCAACTGACAGCCAAATCGAGACTGTTTCTGAAAACCGCCCTGCGCGGCGCTCTTTCCCTTGTTCCGGCCGCCCTGGGCCTGATCCTGGCCCTCGGCTGCGGTTCTGCCCTTTCGGCAGACAGTGCCCCGGTGCTGCGGGCCGGGGCGGCCGCGGTGGACGTCACGCCGCGGGAGTTTCCAATTAACATGCCGGGCGGCTTCAGCGAGAACCTGGCCCAGGGCGCGCACGATCCGCTGCACGCCCGAGCGCTGGTGCTCGACGATGGCAAGACCATGCTGGCCATGGTCGTGGTCGACAACCTGGGCGTGGCGCGCGAGGTCTGCGACGAGGCCAAACGCCTGGCGGCTGACCGCTGCGGGATCGCGCCGGAGAAGATTCTCGTGGCTTCGACCCACACCCACAGCGCGCCGGCGTCGAGCGCCGGCGCCTACCGCAAGCTGCTCGTCGAGGGCATTGCCGAATCGATCGTCAAGGCCCACGCGGCGCTGCGCCCCGCCCAGGTCGGCGCGGCCGCGCACCCGCTTCCCGAAGAGGTCTTCAACCGCCGCTGGTATCTCAAGCCCGGCAAGATGGCGCCGAACCCCTTCGGCGAGATGGACCAGGTGAAGATGAACCCCGGCACCAGCCCCGACGTGATCGACCGGCCCGCCGGCCCGACGGACCCGGATGTCACGGTCCTTTCCGTCCAGGAGGCGAAGTCTCGCAAGCCGCTTGCCCTCCTGGGCAGCTACTCGCTGCACTATGTGGGGGGTACGCCCCGGGCGATGGTCTCCGCGGATTATTACGGCGAATTCGCCCGGCTGATGCCTTCCCGGCTCCGTGGGGGCGAGGAGTTCGTGGCGATGATGGCCAACGGCACCTCCGGCGACATCAACAACATTCCGTTCCTGGTCACCCGGCCGCCGCGCGAGACGTTCGAGCAGATTCGCATCGTCGCGCGCAAAGCGGCCGACGCCGCCTGGTTCGCCTCGACGGCCATCGAGAGCCACCGCTCGGACGTGCGGCTGGGGATGCTCCAGCGCGAGGTCACCCTGCGGATTCGCCGCCCCACGGCCGAGCAGGTCAAGCGCGCCGAGGCGGTGCTGGCCGTGACCGACGAAGCAGAGCGGGCCAAGCTGCCAGGGTTGGCCGAGGCCTACGCCCGGCGTACGCTCTCCCTGGCCAAGGCCGAGGAGACGCTCAGCGCGCAGGTGCAGGCCGTGCGGATCGGCGACCTGGCGGTCTGCACGCTCCCGTTCGAGACTTTCGTGGAAATCGGCCTGGAATTGAAACGCCGCAGCCCCTTCCCCCGGACGATGGTGCTCGGAATCGCCAACGGTTACAACGGCTACCTGCCGACGCCCGAGCAACATAAACTCGGCGGCTACGAGACGTGGCTGGGCACCAACCGGGTCCAGTTGGACGCCTCCGTGGTCCTCACGGACAACTTGCTGGAGATGCTCGGGGAACTGAAGAAATGAGCGGCCCGCCTGGGCGCACGCGGCCCGGCGGATACAATGCCAGCGGCGGCGGGTTTTCCGCGGGGCCGTGACGACCGTCCGCCGGCGCGCGGACTGTTTTGGGCAATGTTGGCGGGGAGTTCTGACGATGCGGAGCCGGGGAGGGTCGGATCGCCGGGCGAGGCTTCCGGGAGTGCTCCTTTTTCTGCTCGCTCTACCGGCGGCGGCCGCGCCTGCCGGCGAGGTCCGGCCGGCGCGGTTGACCGGCTGGGGTGGGGGTAAGCCCGAGGAGATTGTCCCCCAGGCCGCGGAGGCCGGCTTCGACGAGATCTTCGTCTGGAACCACGACCACCAGTACCTGAAGCGGCTGGTTGCGGTCGCCCGGGAGCACAAGATCGACGTGTATAGCTCGATCTGGCTGGGCGATCTGGCGGACTGGAAGCGGCGCCGCCCCGGCGTCGATCCGCCGCTACAGGAGATGGATTCCGCCGAGCGGGCCGCCCTCGAGCGGATCAAAGCGGATAAGACCAAGGGGAAGTCGGGCTACCAGTACGGCGGCGAACCGGTGCAGGAAATCGAGGTTCTCGAGGCGCCGCTGCTGTGTGTTCACAACCCCTCGGTCCGCTCCTTTTTCGAGGAGCAGATCCGCGACCTGCTCGGCGTGGCCGGCCTCCGCGGGATCGCGATGGACTATTTCGGCTATCAGAATTACCGCTGCTGCCGATGCCCCGAGTCCCTGGCCGCGCTGGAGGCCTGGCGCAAACAGCACCCCGATCTGCCGCCCGGCGAGGCCCAGGACCGTTTCTCCCGGGAAACGCTCGTCGAGCTGGTCAACGCGCTGGCCCGATGCGCTCGCACGGTCCGAGAGGACGCGCTTGTCGCCT
>JAMOAF010000233.1 GCA_023621895.1 Planctomycetota bacterium | reverse complement strand
TCGCGAACCGAGCCCTGCGGGTCGTCCACCAGGACGCGGACCTCGCGGGTGCGGAGATTGATCTTGCAGAGCTTCGCCCCGCCCGGGGCATACATCATCTGCTCGGGGTTGAGCGACCAGTGGCCGAAGTTGGCGTAGTAATGGCCGTCGCCGTACATGCCGCGGACGGCGAAGACGACCTCCTCGGCGCCGCCCATCGCCTCCAGGGCCTTGGAGAGGAGACCGGCTTTCGGCGCCGCGGCGGCGGCGCCTTCGGCGCCGGACTCTTTGCCCTGAGAGACTGCCGTGGCGAGCATCGCGAGCGTTACCGTAAACCAGACCATCCCACCTCGAAATCGCATAGCCACCTCCCAATTGTCAGACCTGCCCGATTGGGTCGCCATTCGCTTTGTGTTACGATTATCTTGTCTCGTTTTGAAAGCAATTCGCCCCCACAGCGCAGGCCCGGTGAGCGATCGCCAGTCGGGTGACAACCGCCCGGCCTCTCGCGCCGTCGGTGGGGGCGACCAAAAGTTGAGTTTTGTTATTAAACCGGACCGTGTCAAGCGTTGTCCGAAGGAATCTGCCAAGAAGGGAGTGTCGATGACGACTCGCTTCCACCAGTTGCTCGCGGCGATTGCGGCGCTCGCCGGCCTATCGCACGAGCTTTCGGCGTCCGACCAGCCGCTCCCGATGCTGCGGCAGACCAATTACCTGGCCGTGCTGCCCGCGGCGGGCGAGCAGGGCGAGATAATCCTCAAGGCGGAGCGCTATTCACCCACTTACTCCGACGTGCTGGGATTTAGCCTGATCGGTCCTGACAGCAGCACGCTCACCCGCGGCGAGGTCTGGCTTGGCAGGGAGTTCGCCCTGGCGATTCCGGCAGCGCCGAGGGGCATGCACGTGGTGGAGCTTCAGAGCGGCTGGAATGCCTGCCGCGTGGACGCTCAGACGACTCCCTCGGCATTTGTCGCCAGGGAGATATTGCCGCTTCACACGGCCCGCGGGGTGAAGCGGCTTTTCTTCTACGTTCCGCGCGGCGTGAGGCAGTTCAGCGTTTGGCTCGCGGCCGAGACTCCCGGCGAAGGGGCTCGCGTCCAGATCATCGGACCCGACGGCCGCACCGTTGTCGAAGAAGAGGGGGACTACGACAAGCCGCAAGCGGTCCGCGCCGAGGCGCCCGCGGGGACCGACGGGTCCGCCTGGTCGCTGGCTCTGCTTCAACCGAGGGCTCGCGGGCTGAACGTTGACGACGTGAAGCTCTGGCTCGATTCCGCGCTGCCGCCCTACCTGTCGGCGCGCGAGGATTGGGCACTCCTGTTTGGCAAACGCAAACACCCTTAGCCCGGATTCCTGCGGAGGCTACGATAATGCGAACCCTTCAGTTCTCGGCGGTCCTGTTGATGCTGGAGACGATTGCGCTTGGCGGCCAGCCGGCGCCCGAGCTCACCAAGGCCCCTTTCACCTACATCCTCGATTACGGCCCGGGCCATATTCGGTCTCCCGGCTACATTGAGCGGATTCGCCAGGCCCCGCCGACGCTGCTTCATCTGGGGAAGGACGTTCCTTTCACGCACAACTGGGGCCCGATTCAGGCCCTTGGCGGCGAGAACCAGGCCTACGGCATGCGCAAGCCGTACGCGAAGGAGGACTATATCCGCCGGCTTTCGCCCGAGGAGACCCGCGAGCGGGTGGCCGACCTTACGCGGCTTGCCGCCGACCTGCACCAGGCCGGCGTCAAGTGGGTCACGCCCTATATCTGTAGCATGACCGTCGGCGGCCATCCGCAGCGTCGCGCCGGGTTTTGGGAATTCTTTGACTCGTGGGATGAATACCGGGCTTTCGGTCTCGGCCCGCGGCCGGCGGCCGATCCTTTCGAGTGGCTCCAGGTTACGCCCGAGGGCAAGCCCTTCTTCTTCTACACGTTTCAAGGCGACTTCTATCCGGCCTACGAGCCGAACATCCGCTTTGCGGCCTGCCAGAACCATCCCGAGTGGCGCTACTGGACGGAACGGATCGTGGAAAACATCGCGCGGTGCGGATTCGACGGAGTGTTTGTCGACAACGCCGGCTCGCTGCGCTGTGCCTGCTCCGTCTGCCGGCAAAAGTGGCGGAAGTGGATTGACGGCCGCTACACCGCCGCGGAGCGGCAGGAGCTTTTCGGCGCCGCGAGCCCCGCGATGGGCGTGGCGAGCCAGCCCGGGCTCCTCTGGGCCGAAACGCAGCGTTTTCGCTGCGACTGTCTCAAGGAACATCTCAAGGCCATCGCCAGGTCGGGTGAGCGGATCAGCGGAAAACACTTCCTCGTGTTTCCTAACGGCGGCGAGAGGCGGCCCGAGCACATCCTGCACATCTATCCCGACGCCGACCTGATCATGTTCGAACGATCGGTCGGCCCCAACGGCACCAATCCGGGCATGGTCCTGCGGCCGGTGGTGGAAGACATCGCGATCAAGAAGTACAACGATAATGTCTTCGAGTACAAGTTCGTGCAGTGCCTGCGCCGCCACGTTCGGCCGATCCTGCTCACGCGGCCCGGCTACAACCTGCCCAGAGCCGAGCGGCGGTTGCTGGAGATGAACCTCGCCTCGGCCGCGCTGGGCAATGCGGAGGCGGCGGCGTTTGGCGGGGGCGGCGGCTTCCTCCAAGGGACTGATCCCGCGCTGATGCAGGTGCAGAAACAGTATCGCGACTTCTTCGAGCGGCACGCGGCGCTCTACGAGGGCCTCGACTCACTGGCCGAAGTGGCGGTCGCCGTCTTCCCCGACCTCGCCTGGCTCGAAGGCAGCTCGCAACACCAACTGGAGGTGCGGAAGGCCACCGAGAGCCTGCTCGACGGGCACGTGCCGTTCGACTACCTGATCGCCGACCAGGTGGCGGCCGCGAGCCTGTCCAGATACGCCGCGGTGATGCTGCCGCGCGTCAGCCACCTGGCCGGCGGCCAGGCGGAAGCATTGAGGCAGTATGTCGAGGCTGGGGGCATGCTCGTGGTGACCGGCGAGGGGCCGGAGTTGGACGACAAGGGGCGGCCTCTCGCACCGCCGCTGCGGGCCCTGTTCGATATGCCGGCCGGATCGCAGCCGCTTGCGGTCAAACAGGTCGGCAAGGGCGCCGTCCATGCGTCGGCCCTGCCGGGCCAGTGGGTCGAACGGGGCGCCGGCCGCGAGT
Source organism: Planctomycetota bacterium (assembly GCA_023621895.1). Classification (GTDB taxonomy): domain Bacteria; phylum Planctomycetota; class Planctomycetia; order Pirellulales; family Thermoguttaceae; genus JAAYCB01. Next base: position 9,151 of record JAMOAF010000233.1, on the reverse strand, counting down.
TCTCCGCAGTTGCCGGTCCCGAGACCGCCGCACTGTCGAAGGTTCGGGTGAGCGCATTCTGCCGGCCGGGCGCAGCCCATTACGTCATCCACCTGGTCAATTACAACGTGCCTTTGGGCGTTGAAGGGGGTGATCCGCAGGTGCAGCGAGACATCGAGGTGGCATTGCGGCTGCCGGGGATTGCGGTGGCGCCGCGGGTCCGCTGCCGCGATCCGCAAGGCGCGGAGTCCGAACTTTCCGCGGAAGTGAAAGACGGAAAAGTGCGATTCACGCTGCCGGAGCTGCGAATCTACAAAGTCCTGGAAGTGACCGGCTCGTGAAGCGTGCGAACGGGAGACAATTGCCGGGCACGAGAAACAGACGCATCTGCCGGATCCCATCCTCCAGAAGATAGAGCCCGTCTGATGGCCAATCAATCTGTCCTGGAAAATGCGCAGTTCAATTATGAACGGGCCGCACGGCTGCTGGAAGGCGAAATTGATCCGCTGCTGTTGGACAAAATGCGCCATCCGAAGGAACGGATCGAGATATCGCTCACGCCGCAACTGCACGACGGCAAAGCGCACTTCTTTGACGCGTTCGTCGTGCGGCACAGCATTGCGCTGGGCCCGGCCAAGGGCGGCATCCGCATCCGGCCGGCGATGACCTTGGACGACATCACCGGCCTGGCGATGGAGATGACCTGGAAGTGCGCGCTGATCGGCGTTCCCTTCGGGGGCGGGAAGAGCGGGATTGTCGCCGATCCGGAGCAGTTCAGCGCCTATGACAAGGAGACGTTGATTCGGAGTTTTGCGCGGAACGCCGTCCGCCACATCAGCCCCCTGGTCTACGTGCCCGCCCCGGACATGGGAACCAACGAGCGCGACATGGGGTACATCAAGGACACGCTGAGCTGGTCCGCCGGACACGCCACGACGATGGGATGCTACGTGACCGGAAAACCGGTGATCCTCGGCGGCATACCGGGTCGGCGCGAGGCGACGGGCCGCGGTGTAACGGTGTGCGTGATCGAGGCTCTTGCGCAGATCGGTCGCACCGTGGAAGGCGCCGGCGCCATTTTGCAGGGATTCGGCAACGTCGGCTCCGTGACGGCCAAATCCCTTGCCGAGCGGGGGGCCCGAATTCTGGGCGTCGCTGATTTGCACGGGGCGGTCTACAACGAGCGCGGGCTCGACGTGCTTGCCCTCGAAGCCCATGCGGCCAAGGCGGGCACGGTGAAGGGCTTTCCCGAGGCGTCGGCGATCGACCGCGGCGAGCTGCTCGAGGTGCCGTGCGACGTGCTCATCCCCGCCGCAGCGGAAAGCCAGATCACCGCTCAGAACGCCCCGCGGGTCTCCGCCCGGCTGATCGCCGAGGGAGCGAACGGCCCGACGACGCCGAAGGCCGACGAGATTCTCGCGGCTCGCGGGATTCCGATCATACCCGATATCCTCTGCAACGCCGGCGGCGTTTTTGTCTCTTATCTCGAATACACGCAGGAGACGCAGCAGGAGCAGATGAGCGAGTCGGAGGTCCGCACGCGGCTTCAGCAGCGGATCACCGAGAGGTTCCACCAGGTACGACTGCTCGCCGAGCGGCGGAAGATTTCGATGCGCGACGCCGCGATGCTCCATGCTGTCAAGACGGTGGCCCAAGCCCTGGAGGCTCGAGGGCAATTGCCCTGACGCGCGCGCCTCGCGTGCGTTCAGGCTGGCTGCGCCGCTTCTACGGCGGGCTGAGGGTTTCGGCGTCCTCCGGGGCGGGTTGGACCGCCTCGAGCCACCTGCGGAACTCGTTGTGGAAGTGGCAAGCCAGGCCAGCCCGTTCGAGTTCCTGGACATAGGCGTAGGCGAAGAGTTCCGCATCGCGGGCGCTGGCGAAGCGCCGCGCCGGGTCCGGCTCGATGAGTTTTCGGCAGAATCGCTGGAGGTGGAAGCTATAAGGATTCAGGAGCTGTCCGAGCCGGTTGGGCAACAGCCGCTTCTCCTCGGCCAGTTCGTGATCGAGCCGGGGTTTGACGCCCGTTGAGGCTTCCTGGGCCATCAGCGCCTCGCGCGGGCTGGCCGGCTGCCGGTCGGGAAACACCCGGCAGCCGGTCAGCAATTCGACAAGCACGTATCCGAGGCTGGCCAGGTCGCTTGGCGGGGTGCAGGCGTTTTCTTCGAGCACTTCCAGGGCGGCGTAGCGCGGCGTGCAGAAGTAAGGCCTCTGCGACTGCTGCCAATCGAACGCCGAGCCGGTATCGACGAGCCTCACGTCGCCTTCGGGAGAGACCATGATGTTCGAGGGCTTCACGTCGCCGTGAACGATCCCGCGGGAATGCAGCTTGTCCAATCCTTCCAGGCAGGATCGGATCAGGGCGACCGCCGCCCCCGGCGTGAACTTCGTGTGCTGCGAGCCCGGCACGGCGACAACCTTCGTGATCTCGGTCCACAACGACGGATTGCGCATTTTCACGCACTCGAGCATGACGGGATTCATGAGCTGCCGCAAATCGTATCCCTTGACGCGTTTCATGATCATCATGCGAATCCCTTCGCACTGCTCGAAACGGTGGACGTCGAGCACGTTCCCCTGGTCGATCCCGGCGACCACCGAGGCGACTCGGGCCATCCGCTGCATGTCTTTCTCGTAGCTGGCCATGCATGGATAACGGTGCGGCGAGAACAACTTCAGGGCCAGGTGCTCGTTGGTGAAACCGTCGGCGCCCGTGCAGTTGGCCAGGAATACGACGCCTTGGCCTCCTTGGCCCAACCGCTGGAGGAGCCGGAACCCGGAAACCTGCGTGCCGAGGCCGGCCGCGATCAGGGCTTCGTAACGGCACCTCAATTGATCGAGATCGGCTTCGCCTTCCGCCGCGGGGACCGGCTCGCGCGCCGTGTCTTCCGCGCCGACGCGGGCGCCCGGCCGGGTGGAATCGATCGTCCAATTCGGCATCATCGACCGGTAGGCCGCGACAATCAGCCGGTCGATCGGATGATCCAGCCGCTCCTGGTCGTCGCGCTGGCGGGCTTCATTCTTGGAAGTCACGATCGTAACCTTTTTCTCGCAAGTATTCCTGGACAATCGTCCGAGCCCGGTTGAGCACCGTTCTGACATCCGCCGGCGTCCAGGCCCTTCCTCTCACCTCGGGAAACTGGGCGTTCAAGTACGCCAGCAGCCGCGGCGATCTCCGCAACTCGGGGTACTGCTCACAATAAACCGAAAGCACGAGCCATTCATCGGCCGACAAGAGGCGGAACGCTTCCGCCGTCAAATCCTGTAGTTCCCGCCTTTCGGCCGGGTCCAGACTTCCCCACCAGCCGCAGGGAGACCCATCGCTCCCGAGGTTTGATCCGGCCTGCTCGCCGACTCGCTTGACGAGGTTGTCCTGCGCTGTCAGCCGCCGCAGCATGTCGCAGGCCCGGCGGAGCGCGATCGTCCGCAGCAACCCCTCCAGGGGCCGATGCATGTCGAAGCCGTTCTCGGACGGCCACCTTTTGAGCAGATCCTTCCGCGTTTCGGACCACACATCCTCGACGTCTTGCCGAGACAGACCCGGATACTTCTCCGACACGATTTGGCAAATCCGCTCGCGATGGCCGGCATCCAGCCAACGGAAAAAATCCGCCGCTTCATGCTGCTCACTCATGCAACTCAGCCTCGACCCCGCGAGCGACCGGTTGTTGGCGCGGGTCATCGACGCCCGCTCTCCCAGCCGCCGGACAGTGCCGAAACGGGGCGGCTCTACAGAAATACTCGCAGCCGATCGTCATCGAGATGCAAAAAGTTGGAATTTCTCCAAAAAATCATCCTCGGTTCCCGCTTCTGCTGCGAGTTTAACCACAGGGCACTCGTTTCAACACAACATCCACGGAGAAGGGCCAGGATGAACGCGATGGATGCCACGAATCTCGTTTCCGAACGCAGAGCAGCGAAAACCGAAGCCTATTGTCATACGTGCGGCAGCCGCCTTCAATCTACCGGCGCTGCCTCCCGAGGTCTAACCACATGCCCCGAGTGCGGGGTGTTCTCACGCTTGCTGCGCGCGATGGGGCGCGGCGATCTCCCATTTCTTCTCGCCGACGCGGTGCTGCCCGACCTGAAGGTCGAGCACAAGACCGGCGCGATCTTTCAGATGGTCGAGAATCTCGCGGCCTGCGGCGGCCTTGCGGAGGCCCACGTCGAGGAGGTCGCCGCCACCCTGATCCGGCGCGAAGCGGCCTCGTCCACCGGAATTGGAGGAGGCATCGCCATTCCCCATGCGAAGCATCCGGCAGTGGCTCGCGAGGTCGGCACAATCGCCCGCTGCCGCCACGGCATAGAATTCGATAGCATCGACGGCGAGCCGGTCTACTCGCTGATCCTGCTGCTCTCGCCCGTCGACCACCACGCCGAGCACGTCCAGGCACTGGCAAAGGTTGCACGGATTCTGCGAACCGTGGGCTGAAGGGTCTTCCTGCCGCGGCCGGGCGAGCCTAGGGAATCCACCTCGATCACTTCGAGCAGTCTTCGTCGAAGATCAAGCCGAGGACCTCCAGCGCGGCGTTCGTCTGATCGAGGGGGCGAACGCCGCCCGAGGCGGCGTTCCGATCCCAGAGGGAGAGGGCGCAGCGAAGGTATTGCTCTCGCGATTCGCACAGCAGCTCGTCGCTCAGCTCGCTCCGAACCAGGGGCCAAACCTGCTGTAGGCGGCTGAGCGACTGGGCATTTCCCTTGACTGCCTCGAAGAACAGGTCGTCGAGTTGTTCGAGTCGCTCGACAACGGCCGGGTCGTCAGGCGCCGCCGAGGGCGAGCGGCCGGGCGGTCGCGAATCCTCAGGTTTGTCGGGCCGGGCCTGCCGTTGGAAGCGGGGGTGCGCCGCGTGGGATTGTTGACTGGAGCCGACTTCTGACCGCCCGCAGGGGACCGGCCGGCGGTGCTCGCCGGGCGCCGGGTCGTGTCCTTCGGCCAAGCCGCCCAATTCCGCCAGCAGTTCGAGCCCGAGGGCATTCAAGTCGCTAATCGCCGGATCGGGCCGTTCTTGCAGGAAATGCCGATTCAGCAGGGAGGTCCGGCCGGTCTCCAGGATTCGCAAGATTGCCCGGGGCCATCCGCCGGTTGGGGGGAATTCGCTGGCCAGGTCCGCCGAGAGGTCCACCAGGGTCAGTTCGCATACCCGTCGCGCTCGGCGCTGCTCGGCCATATCGGTTCCGAGTGCCACGATGCGAAACGGCCTGCGAGGGGAGAACCGCAAACCGGTTGAAAATGAGAACTTGGTGCGGCAACCGGGCGGCAGGCAACTGACGAGGGCGGCGACCGCCTGCTCGCCGGCGGCGCTGCCCGCGATGGCCATCGTCTTCGTCTCGAGCGCCGCCTGGATCAGCGCGGCGATCGGCGCGGCGCCGATCTCTCGCGTCGCCCGCGAAAGCATGGCGGCGTCGACGGCGGTCGCTCGGCCGAGCAGCGAGAGGGGCTCGAGCCGCCTGGGCACTTCGGAATGCTGGCAGAGCAGCCCGCTTGCCGAAGCTGCCCGAAGGAGGTGGAAGGGATTGTTTCCGAAGCGGCGAAATGCTTCGGGTTCCAGGACCAGGCACTGGGTGTAGACTCTCGTGCCTCGGCCGGTGTATTCGCGTCCGGAGGCAGTCGTGCGGCTCACGCAGTAGGCGCCGCTGGGGAGCGGATGGAAGTTGACGCTGGCGGCCGGCGCCGTTTCCAGGAGTGCGTCGTGCGAGGGGCCCCAGATTGAAAGGGCTCGGGCATCTTCCTCGCACACTCCGGGACTGGCCGCGGCCAGTTGATAGCCGGCGGCCCGCTCGGTCTGGGCCGACGTGAAGATGGCTTGTTCGATCCGTTCCATGAGTGATTCCAGCAATTCGGTCTGGCGCGCGAGCGGGAGAGCCCCGATTCGCGGCGACACTAGTCCTTTGTCACGGCTAAAAACTGGGATTGAGGATCCGGTTTGACTCGGCGACTACCGCAGCATTTCAACGCCTTCATCCCAAGATTAAGCTGTGACAAAGGACCAGGTTGTTCCGCGGCGGCGCGAGCCGCCGAAAGCGGGCCGGTTCTGGTGGGGGCCGGCGGGTCGCGCCCCAGGCCCGGCTAGCGGCAGCCTTTGCGGACTTTGTCGAGCAGCCAATCAAAAGGCTCAATGATGCCGTGCGGCTCGATCCGCAGGGGAACTTGGACGCGGCCCTCATCGTAGGTGTCGCGCCAGGCGCAGTAGCCCGCCACCCCCGAGGCGAAGAACCTGTGGAGAGGAAATCGCTGTTGGCACTGCTCCCAGAGGCCGGCCGAATGGGCTTTCGCGAACCCTTCCGGGTCTTCCATGCACTCTTCGCACTGGTCGGCCTTGGTGAACACGATGCCGATCGGGCGGCGCCCCCAGACGCTGCGACCCCGCGAGCCGAGCTCGCCCAGGTAGCTGGTCAGCTTCATCGTGAAGAATTCCTGTTCCTGGCCGCCTTCGAGCATCTTCAGCGCGTCGACCAGCAGCAGGGCGCCGGAGCACTTTTGCAGGAACGAGCCGATCACCCGAAAACTGTGTGGATGGTCCATTTCCTCCAGGAGGGCTTCGCCGGCCATGTCGGGCATGATCAAGTCGAGCGGCTGCCGCAGCCTGGCGCCGCGGACCTGGCAGTGGACCCAGTTCCAGCGATCGGGTTCGTTGGGCGTCTTTTCGGGGAATCCACAACGCGCCAGCGCCCCGACGGTGGTCTGCTGGAGGTTGATCGAAAACGCTCCACGAGCGAGCAAGCGGGTCTGGGAGGCTCCTCGCGAGAGCATGTCCATGAGCATCCCGAGGTAGACGGTCTTGCCGACGCCGCTGACACCCATCGCGGCGACCATTGTCGGCGCCACCTTGGTCGAGTTGGCCTGGTGGGCCAGGGCCATCGGCGCCGAGCAATAGCGGCAATATTCGGCGTCGAAATTGTTCTGCCCTTCGCAGATGTAGCAGGCGACGGGGATGGCGTATTCGATGAGCCGAGCAGACTCCAGTGGAACAATCACGCCCTTGGTCATATCTTCACCTCCTCCACCGGCGCTTCGAGTCCGGAGGCATCGCGAAATGCCTCGCGGTACAGCGTCAAGTCGCAAACACTCAGCGCGCAGCGGAATCCGATGTTGCGTTTGCGGGCGATCTGCACGTCGCCGCTCTGGAACTGGCAGGTTGCCTGGTTGTCGAAATAGGTGTCGAACGCGCCGCCGCGGATGCTTTTCAGCGGCGATTCGGCGATGAACTCCTCATGCGGGAAATGGCTCGGCGTGTAATCGCTCCGGGTCCATTCCCAGACGTTGCCGATAAGCTGGAAAATCCCGCCGACGCTCACTCCATCGGCCAGGTCGGTCACCGGCAGGGTCCGCCCCGGGCCGGAACCCCAGAGGTTCGTCTTGCTCCGGTCCATCGTGTCGCCCCACGGAAACTTCCGCTGCGCGGCTCGGCCATCGGAAAGGGCGACCGGCCAAGCGCCGGCCTTGACCCATTCCGCGTCGGACGGCAGCCGCTTTCCGACCCAGCGAGCATAGGCGGACGCCTCGTACCAGCAGATGCCGGCAACGGGGTGGTTCTCTTCGCCGGACCGGTAGCATCCCCGGTGCCAGAACCGCGGGCCCGGCTCGCGCGTCTGGTCCACGAAATCGAGAACAGCCGGCCAGATGGCCGTGTCCCAGAAGGAGATCTGCTCATATCCGCCGGACGCCACGAACTCGTAGTATTGGCGATTCGTCACCGGATAGCGATCGAGAAAATAGGGAGCAACGCGAACCGTTCGCTGCCGGCGAAGCGCGCCGCGTTCGGCATCCGGCTGCTCGTCCGGGCTCGTCGCCTCGCCCAGAACAACCGCCCCCTCGGGCACCAGTGCCATGTGGGTCTGCAACGCTTCGAGCGTTCTCTCGAACTGCTCCGGCGCCAGGTCGGGGGCGATCTGCGGCCGCAGCATCAGTGCATAGCGCCCTTGGGCGAGCATCTGTTCGACCAGCGAGTCGAGATCGCCCGGATCGGCAATCTTGACCGCTTGCGGCTTCGCCGGCAGGAGAGGCGCCGGCGCCGGCAAGCGAGGCGGCGCTCGGCGAAACGCGGGCACAAACGTTGCCGCGCCAACCACCGCCAGCAACCCTCCAACAATGGCCCAGGCCGGGTGCGCCCAGGTCCACGCGATGACCAGGATGGCGGCGCCGAGAATGATCGACGCGGCCGAAATCCGCGTTTTGAGTCTCTTATGCATGCCCCACCTTTTCGGAGCTGAGTTGCACTACAGGCCGGGCCTTGCGCCGCCGCGCAAGGTCTTTCTGAAGAATTTCAAACTGCGCCATCACCGAATCGAGAACAGGATCGTTCGCCGAATCCGCTTCCTCCGATAGCCGCGACCCGGCGATCGCGGGGCTTGCCTGGACGGGCGGCGCGCCTCCCCGCGGCGCGGCCGGTGGCGGCGGCCGATCGGCCAGCGTTTCCAGCAGGCGGCGCATCCGCCGCAACTCCTCGGCCCAGCCCTTTCGCTCCTCCGCCACCCTGCGGCGTTCTGCTTCCAACGCATCGGTCAGTTCAGCCGCGCGGTTGCGGACGCAGTCCAACTCCGTTTCCAGAACCGCCCGCTCCTGAGGCCAGGCGCCGCGCTGCTGCTCCAAGTCGGCGAGCCGCTGCCGCATCGCGGCGGCCTCCGATCCGTTTTCCTCGGGCGGAATCCGTTCGAGCCATTCCCGCTGGGCGAGGATCTCTTGCCGCGACTGGGCAAGATCGCGCCGCGCCGCGGCCAGCTCCTCCACCACCTGGCTCAATTGCGAGGACTGCGACCCGGCCGTCTCCAGCGCCGAGGCAATTGCCGAGCGCTGCTGTTCGACGCCGCTGAGAATCCGTTCAAACTGCGCCGCGGCCTCGGGATTGACGGCCAGCGGCGCCGAGACCTGGGCGGCGAGGTCCTGCATCCGCTGGAACATGGATTCGAGCTGCTCGCGCTGCCGCCCGAGCTGCTCTTCGCGGCGGCGGAACTCGGCTTCCCGCGCCTCGCAATTTGCGGCCACCAGACGCTGCTGCCGTGCGAATTCGTCGGCCAGGCCGGACAGATTGCAGAATACGTCTCGAAGAAACCGCTCCAAGTGGTCATGGCCAGCGCAGATCTGCCCCATCGTCTCCTCAAGGGCAGCGGCATCAATCATGGGAAGGGGTGATTCGGCTGTCACGGTTCTTCCTGGCTGGGTCGATTTCCTTCAATT
>JAMOAF010000102.1 GCA_023621895.1 Planctomycetota bacterium | reverse complement strand
GCAAAGGATGGCGGAGTTTTTCCGTGGCCGCGGGTGCCAGCTCCGCCCGCATTTCAAGAATCACAAGTGCGTGACGCTCGCCCGGCGCCAACTCGATGCCGGTTCGGCCGTGGGCATCACCTGCGCCAAGCTGGGCGAGGCGGAAGTCTTGGCGGACGGGGGCGTGGGCGACGTATTGATCGCCAATCAAGTCGTGGGCAGCCGGAAGATGGCACGGCTCGTGGAGCTTGCCCGGCGGATCGACCTGAAGGTGGCCATCGACGACATCTGCCAGGCCGAGGCGATTTCTCAGGCGGCGGCCGCCGCCGGCGCAACGGTTGGCGTGTTGGTCGAAATCGATATCGGCTCCGGCCGCTGCGGGGTTGCTCCGGGAGAGCCGGCCTTGGAGCTGGCGCGGCGGATTCTGCCGCTGGCGGGTTTGCGGTTTGACGGGTTGCAGGCGTATGAGGGGCACGCCGTCTACGTCAACGATCCGGCCCAGCGGGAGCGGCTGGTTCGGCAAGCGTTCGACCAGGCCCTCCAGACCCGGCGGCTCGTCGAAGCGAGCGGCATCGAAGTCAGAATCCTCAGCGGCGGCTCCTCGTCCACGCACCAGATCACCGGCACGATCGAAGGCGTGACGGAAGTCCAGGCGGGCAGTTATGCCACGATGGACTGGCGCTATGCCGAGATGCTGCCGGATTTCCGAGTCGCCCTGTCCGTGCTTGCCAGGGTGATCAGCAAGCGGCCGGGCGTGGCCGTGCTCGACGTGGGGCTCAAGGGCGCCGGCTGCGAATTCGGGCTTCCGCGTATCAAGGACCATCCGCAGGCCCAGATTCCGAGCTTCGTCTCCGAAGAACACTCGATCGTGCGCAACGCGCCGGACTGGAAAATCGGCCAGGCGGTCGAACTGCTTCCCAGCCACGCCTGCACGACGTGCAATCTCCACCGCCAGATCGTTGTCCACCAGGATCGGCGCGTGGTCGACGTCTGGCCGATTGAGGGTTCCGGAAAACTGGCTTGAAAATACGCCGCCGCAGCGGTTTGCCCACAACAAACCGTTAGCCGCGTGGGCTTGCCCCGCGCTTTTTTGCGGGTCACAGATCACAGACTCACGACCGCGTGGGCCTGCCTCGCCACAGACCGATCGCCGGAGCAACTTCCCATGCAACCAACGCCGGACCAGCCCGCCGCGTCGAACCAGGCGCTTTACACGGAGGCCAAATCCCTGATCCCCGGCGGGACGCAGCTTCTCAGCAAGCGGCCGGAAATGTACGCCCCGGGGCAGTGGCCGCCGTACTATCGCGAGGCGCGGGGGTGCGAAATCATCGATCTCGACGGCCGGCGATTCATCGACATGTCGACGATGGCCGTCGGCGCCTGCCTGCTGGGATACAACGACCCGGAAGTGACCGAAGCCGTCGTCCGCCGGGTCCGGGCCGGCTCGATGTGCTCGCTGAACAATCCCGAGGAGGTCGAGCTTGCCCGCCTGCTGTTGGAGCTTCACCCCTGGGCCGAGCAGGTCCGCTTCGGGCGGACGGGCGGGGAGGCGATGGCCGTGGCGGTGCGGATCGCCCGGGCGGCCACGCTGCGCGATCGCGTCGCGCTGTGCGGGTATCACGGCTGGCACGACTGGTACTTAGCGGCGAACCTCGGGCCCGGCGGGGAAACAGACCGGCTGAACGGCCATCTCTTGCCGGGGCTGAAGCCCCGCGGCGTCCCTTCGATGCTGGCCAATACGGCGCTCCCGTTCCGCTACAACGATCTTGACGGGCTGGCGGCGATTGTCTCGCGGCACGGCGATGAATTGGCCGCCGTGGTGATGGAGCCAACGCGGCGCGCCGAGCCGGACCCGGGTTTTCTTGCCGGGGTGCGCGAGCTCTGCGACCGCTCCGGCGCGGTGATGGTGCTCGACGAGATCACCGCCGGCTGGCGGTTGCATCTCGGCGGCGCTCACTTGCGCTACGGCCTGGCGCCGGACGTGGCCGTGTTTGCCAAGGCGCTCGGCAACGGCCACCCGATCGCCGCGGTCATCGGCCGGGCGGCGGTGATGCAGGCCGCGCAGGAATCGTTCATCTCCAGCACGTACTGGACCGAGGGCGTGGGGCCTGCCGCGGCATTGGCGGCGATCCGCAAAATGCGGTCCGCCGACGTGCCTCGCCACGTCGAGGCGATCGGAAGTCGCTTCCAGGAAGGGTTGCGAGAAATCGCCGCTCGGGCGGGCGTGCCGCTCAGCGCCGGCGGGCGTCCGGCCCTCGTCTCCATCCAGTTCGATCATCCACGGGCAGCCGCGCTGGGCACCTTGCTGACCGTCCGCATGCTCGCCCGCGGTATCCTTGCCGGCGGCGGTTTCTACCCCTCGCTGGCCCACGGCGACGAGCATGTCGACCGGTACCTGGCCGCCGCCAAGGAGATCTTCCCTGAACTGGCCGAGGCGATCGATCGCGATGACGTGGAACAGCGGATCGGCGGGCCGGTCCGCCACAGCGGTTTTGCGCGGCTGGCGTAAGCTCCGCCGGTCACCAGGCGCCGCGGCGGACCGATTCGACCAGCCG
>JAMOAF010000218.1 GCA_023621895.1 Planctomycetota bacterium | reverse complement strand
GTCGCAGGGATGCCTGCTGCCGACCGTGGGCGTGATCCAGGACCTCTCGGCGATCAACGTGCCCGGCTCGGTGGGCGTGGGAATCACCGCGCTGAGCGGCATCTCGGAGCAGCTTACGTCCCAGCCCGGCAGTCTGGGGACCCATTCGGAATACCTGGTTCTCGGCCTGAATCTCGGCGCGGGCGTCGATCTGACCGAGCGGCTCGCGCTGGGGGCTTCGCTGACGCTTGGCGACGGCTATACCGGCGGCGGGTTCGTGCATAACTCCGTGGTGACCCACGACTACGGCCTCAGCGGCTCGTTCGGCGCCGGCTATCGGCGCCTACTACCAGACGAGGATGCCGCTGCGTTACGACAATCTCCTGTTTCTCATGCCGCCGGGCGTGTTTGTCGATCTCGAAGTCGAACAGCCCAACAACGTCGGTTTCGGGATCGCCAACAACAGCCTGATGTGCGGCAACTTGCTGCTGGCGTGCGATGTGATCTTCAAGAACTGGGACAACTGCGACTACTGGCGCGATCTTTACGACGACCAGTGGATCTTCGCCGCCGGCTCTCAATTGACGCTCGGGCGGTGGAAGTTCCGGCTGGGCTATTCCTATTCGGACAGCCCGATCGACAGCGATCCGGGAGCGACGATCAACGGGATTCCCGTGGGCCAGGCGGTTGTGGAATACTACCAGGCGACCCAGGCCGGCGTGATTTCCGAGCACCGGCTCACCGGGGGCATCGGCTACGACGATTTTCTGCCCGGCGTATCGTTCGACCTGTTTGCCGGCGGCCTGTTTCCCACATCGGAACAGTTCGGCGAGCACACCTCGGCCGCGCTTGATATCTGGTACATCGGGGGCGGGGTGACCTGGAGGTTCGGCCAGAGAGAGTGCTGCGAGGTGATCAATTAGGGGGCGGCGGCGAGGAGTTGGGCGGGCAACGGAGCGGCGGTGGAATCGCCCGCCCGGCGCGTTGCGCTCGGCCGTGTCCGCCCGAGGCCGGCGGCGAACAAGTCGCGGGCGCAAGTGCCGGGAAGCGGGGTGAAAATCTGACTCGTACCAGCCCGCTTGCGATCTTGCTCGGCCTGCTGTCTACTGTCTGGAGGATGATCGGCCTCCGGCCGGCTGATTTCCGCGTTCCCGCTTCAACGTGTTGCCGCCTCGGTGCTCCCATGAAATCTCGCATCCTCGCCGTTGTGCTTGTCTGGCTGTTTGCGATGCCTTCGTTGTGCCGGGCCGCGGAGCCTGATGTTTTTCCATCTGTCACTCCCGAAAAGTTGCCTCGCTGGCGCGGCTTCAACCTGACCGACAAATTCCACCGCGATTGGAGCAACGGGCCCTTCCAAGAGTCGGACTTCCGGTGGATTCACGAGTTCGGGTTCAATTTCGTCCGGCTGCCGATGGACTACCGGATTTGGATCGAAGGCGACGACTGGAGCCGTTTCCGGGAAGAGCCGCTCCGCGAGATCGACCGGGCGGTCGAGTGGGGCGGGAAGTACCGAATCCACGTGTCGATCAATTTTCACCGCGCGCCGGGCTACACGGTGGCCAACCCGCAGGAAGCCAAGGGCCTTTGGACCGACGCGGATGCCCAGCAAGCCTGTGCCGCTCACTGGGCGATGTTCGCCCGCCGCTACCGCGAAATCCCCAGCGAGCGTCTGAGCTTCAATTTGTTCAACGAACCCTCCGGCGTCGAGGAGCAGGTCTATGTCGAGGTCGTCCGCAAGATCGTGGCCGCGATCCGCGCCGAAGACGCCGACCGGCTGATCATTTCCGACGGGCTGGAGTACGGCCGGCGTCCCGTCCTCGCCTTGGCCGAGCTGAGATTGGCCCAGGCCACGCGCGGCTACGCACCGTCGGACGTCTCGCACCATCAGGCGAGCTGGGTCGGCGGCACCAAGGACGACCCGACGCCCACCTGGCCCCGCCCGCGGGCAACCGGATGGCTCTACGCTCCGACCAAGAAGGAAGTGCCGGAAGACGCCCGGCAGCCGCTGCTGCTCGAGGGGCCGTTCACCGAGGGGGCCAGCCTCCGATTGCGCGTCGGCACCGTCTCCTCACGGGCCCGGCTCGTCGTCCGCGGCGACGGCCGGACGTTGCTTGACAAGGAATTTGTCTGCGGCCCCGGCGAGGGCGAGTGGCAGAAGGCGGTCTTCATGCCCGAGTGGAACACCTACCAGAACGTCTACAATCGCGACTACGAAGCCGCGATTCCCCCGGGCGTGCGGCGCGTCGAGATCGCCGTTGTCTCCGGCGACTGGCTGCGGCTCGGCGAGATAGGCCTCGCCCGGCCGGGCGCCCAAGAAGACGTCCTGACTCTCAGGTCCGAGTGGGGGCAGAAGCCGGCACATGCGCGCTATGCGCCCGGCGGCGCCGGGGGGCCCTTCCTCTGCGAAACGATGGAAGACCGCCAGTGGCTCCGGCAGACGATGATCGTCCCTTGGCTGGAAGCCGAGCGCGCCGGCATCGGCGTGATCGTTGGCGAATTCGGCTGCTTCAACAAAACGCCGCACGATGTCGCCCTCCGCTGGCTGGAAGACTCGTTGGCCAACTGGCGAGAGTGCGGATGGGGTTGGGCGCTATGGAACTTCCGCGGCTCGTTCGGCATCCTCGACAGTGGCCGCGGCGACGTCGATTACGAAGATTTTCACGGCCACAAGCTGGATCGGAAGATGCTCGAGCTGCTCCAGAGGAATTGAGGGGCGCGCTTGATGCGGTTAATCCGCATTCGTCGCTGGCCAACAGGCCAGTCCGAGGCGATTCACGTTGGAGCCTCTATCGGACAGCCGAGACACGACCCTCACGCTCGGGGGAATTTCGCCATTTGCGTCGAGGATCAAGAGTATTTCGAGGCGCGGTTTCGATCAACGGCGTGCCCCTCGAGGGCATCCCTTGTGCTGCCGCGTCGGGCATCCAGGATCACTCGACGAGGATCACCTCCCGCAGCCGGGCAGTGCCTTCGTCGGTGTAATTGATCAGCGTGTTGCCGCCACCACCCAAACTCAACGTGCGGCTGATGTACTGGGAGCCGATCACGGCGTCACCGTTGCCCGTGACGTTCAGCAGAGCGTTGGCCGCGTAGAAGGTCCCGAGTAGTGTGAAATTGCCACCTCCCGCGACCGACAGCGACTGGGTGGCCTTGCGTTTCTGCCACAACAGGATGCCGGCATAGGGACCCTCGGTCAGCGCCGAGAGGTTGACCGTCCCTGCGGAGTTCCCCGTGATCGCGATCACGTCAGACTCCGCCGAACCGGAGGGGTTGTTGTAGATCATCACGCCGCCGGAACTGTCGGGGTCCATCTTGATGGTCGCCCCGGTGGACTTGAAGCCGCCGCCGTTGATGGAGTAAATGCCGCCCTGCTGGAGGATGACGACATCGCCCGTGGTGAAGTTTGGCAACTTGGAGTAGTAGCCTGGGGTGAGGGTATATTGCTTGCTACCAGGGCCGAGGTTTGTGACAGTCATCATGCCGGGCTGAGTGACAATCGGCTCGGGTAGATGCCGGAGGGGGTCCGGCGAGGGCGGTACGCCCGTCTCCACGTCGCCGATCAGCGCGCCGGTGTAGCCTCCCGTAATCTTGAACTCCGGGGCGATAAGCAAGCCGCCGCCGGTGGCCGCGGCGGCGACCCAATTGTTGGAATTGACGATCACGGCTGCCCCTTCTGTCCCCGGGGAGCCTCCCGTGACTGTCAAGTTGCCGTTCCCGGAGCCAATCAAAGCGTTCTTTACGGCGGCATCCAGCACCATGATCCCGATGTTCGTGCCAGCCCAACGCGCGCGGGAGACAGCCCGCGCCACAACCGAGATCGACTCCCCGCCCCACATCCGGCTCAAGTAACGGGGCTGGTTGAACGTGACAATGACCTCCGCGTATCCCGCCTTGTTTTTAAAGGGGCCGCCGGCGGGCGGGAGGTTAACGACTACGCTGGAATTGCCGCCATCCGGGAAACCATTGGCGGCCGCCGCTGCCCTTGCGGCGGCTGCGCCGCTGCCGCTGGGGTCAGCGTCGCTGAAACTGCTATCCACAATCGCGGGGTAGTGGATGAAAAGTTCGGTGGCGGCGGCCAGAGCCGCGGCGTCCGCGGCATTTTGGACTTTTCTCCGGGTGTCCCGTGAAAGGCCGCCTTCCAGCGTGACGACCAGGAACCCAAGAAGAACCGGCAGCAGCAGCGCGATCAGGATGGCCACCGCTCCGCGCCGCCTGAGTGTACGTGTTCGGAGCCGTTCGGATTGCATGGTGTTGACCTCGAGGGTGAGTCCAAAACGCTGCCACGCCCCTTGGGCGCGCGGCGCCGGCGCACTAATAGGACATGGGCATCTGCGAAGTACTGGTTAGCGTGACCAGGTCGATTGGCAAGAGCTCTGGGGACCATTGGTACGTGATCGTCACGGTCACGTGGTTCTGGATCGCCCTTTGGGCCGGCGGGGTCAGGCTGGCATCGGTGTCGACGTAGACCGGCATGTTGACCTGGATATAGGTGCTTGGCGCCGTCCACGCCACGTCCACCTGGAGACGGCTGGGATCGAGCAGAACCGTCTTCTCCGCAAGATAGCTCCGCAGTTCGCTGCTGCTGGCGACGGCCGGGACGCCGGTCTGCTCTGCAATCCCCTCCCGCTGATACATGCCGCCGTGGGTCGACGCGTAGCGCGCGCCTTCGCGCGCAAGGTGGGCGACCTCCTGGTAGCGCGACACGCCCAGGCTGCCCACGATCTGGGCAAACACAAGAAACAAGGCCAGCGGCGCAACGACGGCGAACTCCAACGCAGCGGCGCCCCGACGGCGGCGCGAATGTCGAGGAGCGGGCATCAGGATCTCCTTCGTGAAGAAAGATCGCGCTCCGGGAGGAACCGGAGGCAGATTCAGTTGAACGTCGGAGTCGCGGGGACGACGTCCATGCGAACCGTTCGACTGAGGTTCGTCTGCCTGGGGATCGCGGGGTATGGAATAAGTGTTGCGAACGGATAGTCGACCGTCACCTGTACGTAACTTACCGCATCATCGGTCGAGCAACTGACGTTCAAGTACTGGGTATTGAGGTTTGATCGCGCATCGGCCAGGGCTGCCGCCTGGATGCCAACCGGGTCCCGAGCTCGCATCCGGTCCGTGCTGCCATAAGCGGCGCCGTTGCGAGCGCAGTTGCTGACGGTGACCGAGTAGTAAAAGACGCGGCAGAAATCAAGGCTCGCAAAGAGTATGAAGCAAAGTAACGGGAGCAGCACGGCGAGTTCGACGGCGGCCGCCCCACGGCGGCTTTCAGATTGCACAAAGGCGGGCGGGCGATGCATGAGAATGGCCCTTCGATGCGTTCTTCCCAAGAGCGACTCCATCGGTCCTCTAGCCAAACCCTAGGTCACATTCAGCCCAATTTGCAGCTTTTTCTCCGCCAGCGAAGGACTCACGTTCGATTCCCGGCGTTTATTTCGCTATATTCGATCAACCTCCAACCTGCTGCCCGCAAAAGGCGCGGAAGCCCGCCCGGCATCCGGATTCCTTTCCGTCGGAAGAGTTTGCCCCCGGTATCGCCAGGCTCTAAAATGCGGACTCGGAGGCTTTTTTGTCCCTCGATCAGCGATCCTGTTGCTGCGAAGAAAACCGCGAGGCAAAGCATGGCGAGACGGGCGTTTTTTTTGGCGTGGGCGTTGGCGTTTCTTTTCGCATCCGCGGGCTGGGCGGCCGATGAGCGGGTGGTGTTTGTTGAGGCCGAGAGCTTCGCCGACCCCGGCGGATGGGTCCTCGACACCCAGTTCATCCAGATCATGGGCTCGCCGTATCTCCTGGCGCATGGCCTGGGAAAACCGGTCGGCGATGCGGTGACGACCGTCCCCTTCCCGGAAACCGGGCGCTACCGGGTGTTCGTCCGGACCAAGGACTGGGTCGCTCGCTGGAATGCGCCGGGGGCGCCGGGCAAGTTCCAATTGGTGGTCGACGGCAAGCCGCTCGCCGAGACGTTCGGCACGAAGGGGGCCGACTGGCACTGGCACGAAGGCGGCGAGGTGTCGATCGATAAAAAACAGGTCGAAGTCAGGCTGCACGATCTTGCCGGGTTCGGCGGCCGCTGCGACGCGATCCTGTTTGCCAAGGACGCCGGGTACGTTCCGCCCAACGGCAACGAGCCGCACGCCGCCTGGCGGAAGCGGCTGCTCGGATTGCCCGACGAGCCGGTGGCCACCAGCGAGTTCGACCTGGTGGTCGTCGGCGGGGGATATTCGGGATGCGGCACGGCCATCTCGGCGTCGCGGATGGGTTTGAAAGTCGCTCTGATCCAGGACCGCCCCGTTCTCGGCGGCAATTCGAGCAGCGAGGTCCGCG
Source organism: Planctomycetota bacterium (assembly GCA_023621895.1). GTDB lineage: Bacteria > Planctomycetota > Planctomycetia > Pirellulales > Thermoguttaceae > JAAYCB01. The sequence continues at coordinate 6,324 of JAMOAF010000218.1, read as the reverse complement.
TCTGGCCGCAGGGCAAAACGCGCCGCGGCCTCTTCCCGCGGATCGGCGAGATCATCGAGGAGTTCAGCCCCAACCCGAAGGAATCGCCCGGTACAAAGGAAGAATTCAAGGACGAGCTGAAGACCGAGGTCGTCTCCGCGGAGAAGAACATCGCGCTGTTTCTCAATCACCATGCGTACCAGGCGGAGACCGAAGACGGGCGGATCACCGCCGTCGTCGCCTTCGACACGCGGACCGGCGAGCACAAACGGTTCAAGGCCAGGCTGTTCGCCGATTGCACCGGCCACGGCACGATCGGCTTTCTGGCCGGCGCCGACTGCGAAACGACCGAAGAAGGCCACATGGGAATGAGCAACATGTGGCGATGGGAGCAGACCGCCACAAGGCAGCCGTTTCCCGAGACGCCCTGGGCGCTGGACCTGGAAATGAGCGATTTTCCCTATCCGGGCAAGCGCGGCTCCGGCTCTGCCGGCGGCACCGGCCCCTGGTTCTGGGAGACCGGCTTCGACAAGGACCCGATCCAAGACCTGGAATACATGCGCGACTGGAACCACCGGGCGGTGTTCGGCGCGTGGAACGCGATGAAGAATCGCGGCGGCAAGGCGGAGCACGAGAACGCCATGCTCATCTGGCTGGCCTACATCGGCGGGCCGCGCGAGTCCCGCCGATTGATCGGCGACGTGGTCCTCTCGCAGGAAGACGTGGCTCAACTGAAGGTCTATCCCGACGCGTGCGTTCCCTCCACGTGGTCGATCGATCTCCACTATCCCCGCAAGGAATTCATTCCCAAGAAGTATCCCGACGATCCCTTCATTTCCATCGCGGAGTTCCAGCAGCACGTCGACAGGACTAACGGCTACCCGATCCCATACCGCTGCTTCTATTCGCGCAACGTGCCCAACCTGTTCATGGCGGGGCGCTGCATCAGCGTGACCCATGAAGCCTTGGGGACGGTCCGCGTGATGAAGACCTGCGGGATGATGGGCGAAGTGGTCGGCAAGGCCGCCTCGATCTGCGTGGCCCATGAATGCGGCCCGCGGCAGGTCTACGACCAGTATCTCGACGATCTGAAGAAGCTCCTCGAGCTGCCGGGCGTGGCGCGGCGCGATTCGGTCACCGGGCCGATCTACATGTCCGGGCCGGTGCCGCCGCCGGCCGCCGTCGAAGAGTTGAAGGTGGGCATCAATCCGGCAAGCCTGCCCGGCAAGGTGATCGACAACCGGCTGGCCGAGATGTCGGGCAAATGGGGTTCCGGCACCGGGCTGGAGGGCTACATCGGCCTGGACTATGTCTACGCCAGCCCCGGTTCCGACGCATCCGCGAGGTTTCCGATCACGGTGGAAAAGACTGGGGTTTACGAGATCCGCCTGGCCTATCGCGATCACGAGAATCGCGCGTCGAATGCGGCGGTGGAAGTCCGCCACGACGGGGGAACGGAAAAGCGGGTGATCGACATGAAGAAGGCGCCGCCGCTGGCCTCGGGCTTCATCTCGCTCGGCAAGTTCAAGTTCTCCGCTGGGAGGCGCGGGGCCGTCGTCGCCTCGGCCAAGGGGGCCAACGGAAACGTCTGCGTCGACGCGATCCAGATTCTGCCGGCGGATTAGCCCGGGCTAGGTCTTGCCGGTAGCGACCGGTTTGTCCGGCCGCGCGGCCCAATCGGTCCAACTGCCGTCGTACCAGCGCACGTTCTCGTAGCCCAACCGCCGCGCCAGCAGGTACCACGTCTGGCTCGCCTGGTGGCCCGTGCGGCAATGGACGATCACCGGGGTATCCTTCGCTGGGATCAGCCGGGCGTACTCCGCGGCCAACTGGTCAATCGGTCGAAACTGCCCGTCCTCGGCCAGATCGGCCGTGTAAGGGCGATTCACCGCCCCGGGAATATGTCCGGGGCGGGCCTCGTCGGACTTGACGCCCAAAAAATACTCTTCGGGCCGCGTGTCGATCACCACGGCTTGCGAATCCTTCAGGGCGTCGGCCACCTGGTCGGCGTCGACCGTGAACCAGTCCGCCGCGGGGTCAAAGTGGTAGTCGTGCCGCTGCAAGCGGCGGAGCGCCGTTTCCAGCGGCCGATTCTCGGCCGCCCAGCGGGCGAATCCACCTTCCAAAATGCTCCAGTTCCGGTGCCCGACGCGCGCCAGGGCCATCCCGACGAGCGTGGCGTCGCGGAGCGCGTCGCCCGAGACCAGAACCACCGTGTCGCCGGGCTCGATGCCCATCAGCCCGAGGTGCTCGGCGAGCATCTCCGCGGGCAGCAGCATCGACGATACGCCGCCGACCACCCCACGGAGGCTTTCCGGATCGACGCGTACGGAGCCCGGGATGTGGCCGCTGCTGAAGACTGGTTGCTGGCGGACATCGAGGATTCTTACGGATGCGGACTCCAAGCGCTCCGCCAGCCACTCGGTTGATACAACGGCCGGGGCGGTTTCCGCCGCTTCTCGCGCGGCGGCGCCCGCGGACGCCGCCGAGCGGGCGCCGGCTTGCTGCTGGGTGAAATACGCCTGCCAGCGCCGCACCCGCGCGGCGGCCTCGGGCGGCAGCGGCTCGCTCCGCAGCGAAACGGGCGTCAGACACCGATCGACGAAGCCCCGCAGGCCGTCGGTCAGCAGCCAGACGTTCTCGTAACCGAGCCGAGCCAAGGCGTCGCGGGCCTGCGCCGGATGGGTCATGCCGCTGGAATAGAGCACGATCTGGCCCTGGTTTTTCCGTTCGGCGAGTACTTGGGGCAGGTCGGAGAGAGCCGCGTTGATCGCCCCGCGGATGTGGAAGGCGGCATATTCATCCGCCGGACGGACGTCGACGACCACCAGCCCCGGCTCGCCGGCGATGATCCGGTCGGCGAGGTCTTCGGGCTCGATGTGGTCGGCCCCCTCGTCGATCGAGGCGAGCAGCGCCTGCTCCGACGCCCGGCCGCCGACCACAGCGCCTGCGCCTTCGTCGCCGGGCAGGACCAGGAGGGCTGCCGCGGCGACGACCAGCGCCGCGGCGAGCCCTTTGAGCAGGGAACTTCTCAGGTAGGCCCCGCCCCCGCTCAAGCTTTCAACCCACTCGGCGAAGTAGAACGCCGCAACGGCGACGAGCGTGAACAGCAGGCCGAAGACGGCTCGCGGCATTCCGAAGGCAAACAGCGGCTCTTCCTGGTAACCCCAGTCCATCAGCCAGCCGAGCCACGGGAACGTCTCGTTGAAAAGGATCGATCCAACGATCGCGCCGCCGAGGAAGGCGACCGCGTCGAGCTTACCGGAAACCGCGCCGACCGCCGCCGTGCCGGGACACCAGCCCCCCATCACGAAGCCGACTCCAAACAGCAAGCCTCCGACAACCTGGGCGCCGAAGATCGTCGGCATTGCGTAGACGCTGCCAAGCTCGATCCACCCCATGCCCGTAAAGAGCAGCAGGCCGAGCATCGCCGTGATCACGGCGGTGAACATCACCCGGAGGACCGTCATGTCGCGGAAGTAGAAGATTCCGGCAAGGCGCCGCGAACTGCCGAAACCCGCCCGCTCGAGCACGAACCCGAACGCCAGGCCGATGGCCAGGGCGACGAAGAAGGCCCGCGGGCTGTCAAGCTGGCCGGTGGAGTAATAGGTGTCAATCATGCCACTGTCTCCTGACGAAATAGGCGGCGGCAAACCCGCCGGCGAATACGCAGCCCATGAAGATCAGGCTCCCGGTCAACAGCATCGCTCCGCCGGAAAGCGCCTGGCCGGAAGTGCAACCGCCTGCCACGCGGGCCGCGTAACCGGCCAGAACCCCGCCAGCGGCCGCCAGCGCCAGCCTTCGCCGGGCGGTTGCCGCCTTGCCCCGTTCGATCTGCGGCTCGATCCGGCGCGCGAAAATCGCCGAGACCAGGCCGCCGAGAAACACGCCCGCCAGCATGTAGACGAGGTAGTACGACAGCGGATTTTCGCCCCAGGGACCGAAATAGCCGCTGGCCGCCACGTGTACCGGGGCAAACCAGGATTCCACTTCAGCCCCAATGCGGGCCAGCCCGCCGGAGGCGCCCAGCCCCGCCCCGAGTGTCAGCAGCGAGGCCAGCAGCGTCAGGCCCAGCAGGACGCCGGCCAGGTAGGGATTCCAGTAGGGCGACGCCGCGCGGTCGCCGCCTTGCGATTCTCTAGTTTCTGCGATCGACTCGTTCATGTGAAGATTCCTTGAAAGACACGGTCACCGGCAAACCGCCTCGCGTCAGCAACCAGCGCTGCGGCGTTTCTTTGGCTCGGCGGTCGGTTTGGGTGCGGGGCTCGCCGCGGCCGGCGCTGGCGGCTTTGCGGTCCCCGGCGCCGCGGCCGCTGGAGGCGAGGGCAGAAAGCCCGGCTGCGCCAGCGAGCCGAGGTCCGATTCAGACCAGTATGCCTGGAGTCCGCCGTGCAGGGCGATCACCCGCCGGTCGGTCTTCTGGGCGAGGATTCCGCCGGCCATCATGGCGAGCGAGCCGTCGCGGTCGACGATCACCAGCGGCACGCTCCCCTCGAGGTACGCCGGATTGCCGAGCAACTGGGCCAGCTCGACGTTTTCTGATCCCGGCAGTTGATAATCGGCGAAATGCGCCGCCGGCCGCACGTCGACCAGTTGGTACGTGCCGGGCAGATCCATCATCATCCGCTTCAGTTCCATGGGCGAAATCCGGTCCGCAAGCTTCGGTGGTGGGCCAGAAACAGCAGGCAGCACGCACGACGCCTGGGCCTCGACGACCGGCAACCCTGCCTCCAGCCACGCCTCGCTTCCGCCGGCCATGCTGCGAACATTGCGAAACCCTTGCCGCTCGAGCACGCCGATCGCCAGGCTGGACCGGTAAGCGCTGTTGCAGACGGCCACGATTGGGGAATTGCGATCGAGCTTGATCGCTTCCTTTTCGAGCTTGTTGAGCGGGATGTTCACAATCGTGCCGATTCGCAGCGCCGCCCATTCCGAGGGCAAGCGAACGTCGACCACGATCGGCGATTCCGGCTGCTGCATGGCCGCGTGCAACTCGCGGGGTTCGATCGGAGGGGTCTTCGCGATCGGCAGGCCGGCCTTCTCCCAGGCCTCGTACGCCATGACTTTCGCCTTGTAGCCGACGCGATGCAGCCGGTGGATCGCTTCTCGCAGCTCGTCCGGCTTGCCGACCACGACCAGGTTGGCGCCCCAGGGGACCATGATGCCGGTCCAGGTTTCGAACCGCCCGCGAAGGGCGATGTTGACCGAACCGGGCACGTGGCCGGCGGCGTATTGGGCCGCATCGCGGACGTCGACGACGTAGAACTGCTTCGGATCGCGCAACTCGGCGCTCGGTTTGACTTCGGGAAGCTCCGCCGGGTTCCACGCGACCAATTCCGGGCCCTGGCGGTTCATTGCCGCATTATGTGCGAAGTATTGTGGTGCTTCGGGCAGCCCGTCGAGAACGGCGGCGACAAATTCACCGCGGGTCTTGTACTGGAGGTAGGGGTTCGACACCCGCTCCTTGCCGATCGTCGAGACCGGCTCGTCGCCGAGGTGCGCACCGCAGAGCGAGCCCGCGCCGTGGGCCGGCATGATGACGACTTCGTCGGGCAGTTTCGAGAGCTTCATCGTCCAGGTGTCGAACATCATCGACGCCAGCGTCGACGCCGCCATGCCTTCGCCGAGCAGGTCGGGTCGGCCCACGCTGCCGACGAACAGCGTATCGCCGGTCAACAGGACCAGCGGCTTCTGGGGACTGGACGCACTGGCCACCGCGCCGGACATGCTGTCGGGCGTGTGACCCGGAGTCTCCACGAAGGTGACGATCGCCTGGCCGACTTTCAGCGTGTCGCCTTCCTTGAGCGGCGTGTGCTTGTATCCGGCGCCCGCCTGGCGACTGATGTAGATCGGCACGCCGAGCGTGTTGGCCAATTCCATCTGGCCGGCGACGAAGTCGGCATGAGAATGGGTCAACCACGCGCCGATGATTTTCACGTTGCGGCCCGCGGCGGCTTTCACGTAAGCCTCGGTGTCCCTGCCGGGATCGACAACGAGGGCTTCCCCCTCGCTGACAAGTAAATAGGAAAAATGGGAAAGCGTGGAAAGGTTGAATTGGACAATGTCGAAACCGGCGAATTTGTAGGTATCGACCACTTCGTACTCGGCCGCACTGGAGTCATGCGTCGCCGACTCGGCGTCCTTGATCTCCGACGAGCGGGCGGAGTGCGCCGAGGCCATCACAGCGAGGCCAACGACGCCGGCGATAAGCCATTCTCTCTTGCGCATTTTAACAACCCTCCAGACTGGTTTGAGACGGATTCTCATTTATTACGGTTCGATGGATTATACGCCGTTTGGGTTACACGATTTCCCAGCCGGGCCGCGATGCGTTCCCAAGCTGGA
>JAMOAF010000492.1 GCA_023621895.1 Planctomycetota bacterium | reverse complement strand
GTGGTGGTTTCGGCCTCCACTGGGACGAGCTCGATGAGGATATAAGTGTGCCGCATCTCCTGCTCGGAAGGTATGACAGGGTTGTCGTTCAGGCAGGCGCCCGTGGTGTCGGTCGAATAGAACGTTGATGATTTAACGGGTTTCGTCAGACTGGTAATAGCTTTTCAATCACCCCGATTCTACCCTTTTGCAGCCAGATCCAGTACGCGCACGCAGTAGGGCGGCGAGTCCACGCCGTCGCGATACCATTCGGAGGGCCGCGTCATGCCGGCCTCGCGGCAGAGCGCGACGTGGCGGCAGACGGGACAGGCGCTGGTGTCGGGCGCCACGCGCGCGCGGTATTCCGGGGAGTCGAGCGTCTTTGCGAGGGCCCCCGGCGCGAAGGCGCCGAGGGTTTCGCTTGCTGAATGCGCGAGGGCGATCGCGCCGTCGGCGAGAACGACGAGCCTTCCGGCGCGCACGAGCGGCGGCGAGGGCGGAAGCCAGGGCATCGTGAGGACGGCGGCGACGGCGCCGGCCAGCGGGTTTTCGAGCACGCGCACGCGCAGGCCATAGAGGTTCAGGAGCGCGGCGGCCTTCACCAGGGCGATGAAGTCGGCGGGGGAGAGCAGTTCGCCGTCGATCGGTGAAGGGCCGCGAACGGTGCGGATGAGCTGGATGAGCGTGAGGCTCTGCACGGCCGGGTATGCGCGGAAGAGGTCGTCGGCGAAGCGCGGGAGCTCCGGCACCAGGCTTCGGCCCGCGCAGGCGAACACGTCGACCGCCAGCCCAGCGTCAAGGGCGAGCTCGATTCCGCGCCGCGCCGCGCCCGAGGCGCCTTCGCCGCGCAGGCGGTCGTTGAGCCCGTCCGGGCCCTGCAGGCTGATCGAGAGCGCCAGGGCTTTGCCGAAGCGCGCCAGGGAGGTCGCGGCCTCCGCGTCGAGCGGCGCGCCGGTCGTGTTGAGATAGACCGACTCGAACCCGAGGCCGAATGCCTCGTCAACCAGGCCGTACAGGCCGTTCCACAGCAGCGGCTCGCCCCCGGTGAGGTGGACGCTCCGGTAACCGGCTTCACGTGCGTCGCGTAGGACGGCGGCGGCCGTGTCGAAGGGCATGTCCGCGTGGCCGCCGGGACGGGCGCGGACGAAGCAGTGCGCGCAGGCGTTGCCGCAGCGCGTGGTGAGCTCGATGCTGAGGTTCTCGCGCGCGGCGCCGCGGTAATCTTCCGGGGTCCTTACTCCCCCGACTGAAACCGGCGCGAGGCCTGCGAGCGGCCCGGCGAGCGCGCGGTATTCCGCGGCGAGACCGGGCATGCCGAGCGTTTCGGCGCGGCGCGCGCCCTCGTCAAGCAATTCCAGGATGATCCCGCGTATGCGCTCCACCGCGCGACAGGATTCTATGACCGATCGAAGGCCGTTACGCTCGCCTTTTTCCCAGTAAGCACGACCCTCGGCCGGGAGCGCCACGCAGAGCGCGGCCCGGCGCCGCGCGGCGAAGTCCTCTTCCGCGTCCTGCAGGTCGTCGAGGAGCCGCCATGCGACGCCGAAACATTCATATATATGGCGAAGATCCGTGAGTGCCATATCGTCGAAACCGCACCGGCGGGCGAGCATAAGCGGTGCGGCGTTCCAGGTCGCCATTTCGTCGCGGAACCGTTCCATGTAGGCGTCCAGGGTATCGGGCCGCTCGCGCTTCGTCACCCCGCGGTAATAGGCGTCGATGAGATCTTCCGCGAGAGCCGACAGGGCGGCGTCGCCGTCGGCAAGGAGCGCGATGCCCGCGCGGTAGCGGCGCCAGGCCTCGCTTCGTATGAGCAGGGCCAGGTGCGTCGCGGGGAGATCGCCGTCGTTGAGGTGGTCGTCTAGCGAATGGAGCAGCATGGCCATGGCCTGGACGGCGGCCGCGCGCTCGAGCGCCCAGTCCGGGGCGCGGCGCGGGGCTGCGGGCGAGGCGTGTATATAGGCCAGCACCGTGTACGAAGGCGCGTGGAAATTGCGGAAGAAATCGGGCGCGCCGTCGCGAAGGGCGGAGCCGTAGCGCATGAGGAACAGGGCCGCGTCGGTGCGCTGGGACGGCGGAAGCGCGCGGCAGAGCTCCGGTATGGCCGCGTTGACCATGGCGTGGACGGGCCGGGTGATATCGGACAGCGCGGCCGTGCCGAAGCGGAGCGAGTCGGCGCCGGGGACAAGGGGCGAGTCGTGGCTGGAGTCGGCGGATATCATGGGTGGCGCTTCAGCCCGGACGCGGGAGGATGTGCGCGGCGAAGGCGCGCTCCGACGGCGTTTTCCTGATCGAGCGACGAAGCGACAGCGGCGGAGAGCGTCATTCGCGGATGATGAAGTATTTCTTGTAGTTGGAATGCACCCTGCCGTAGTACTCGGCGAGGTCCGGATTGCCGGCCAGGGTGTAGTAGAAGTAGAGCAGGTACGACGTCTTTATGATGTAGATGTTTATATCGCGGCCCTTGAGGCCCTTGGATATCTCGCATTTGCCCTTTTTGACCATCTCGTGGGCCAGTTTTATGTGCTGCTCGAAGTTATGGATATCGGAGGCGAAGTCG
>JAMOAF010000001.1 GCA_023621895.1 Planctomycetota bacterium | reverse complement strand
GGTCATGACCTGGTGCGGGTAATTGATCTTGACCACCAGCGGGTACTTGTTTCCGCAAATGTTGAAAACCACGCGACTGCCTTGCAGAATGCTCGCGGTTCCGTTCGACAGCAAGATCGTTCTCCCTCGTTGCAGCGAGGAGTAGATGCCTCGCAGGCGACGGAATTAGCGACGTGACTGGCCTCCGGCTTTCCGGACACCACTCCTGGGTGGCGTGAGAGCGCCAATAAGACCTTGCCCCCCGGCTGTGCCCTACTGTCACCGACGAGTGTCTTTGCGTCAGTTGGGACGTGGTCAAGGAAATCCAGAAGGAAGCGGGCAATCCGGACGGAGTTCTTGGGAAGCACGGCGGTTCCTTCGCTCGACTGTTGGCAAACGGGCCTTCCGCGCCGGGGGCGAAGTCGTGGGTAATTTTTAAATCGACCTGCGTGATTCGTGGAAAAAGCGGCTGCTGTTCAGATAGCCGCGTGGGCTTGCCCCGCGCTTCGTTACGGTTATAGGCGGGCATGCGGATGGCGGGGCAAGCCCACGCGGCTATCGGGCTCTCATGAATTCCTCCCGGAATCACGCAAGCTCATTGAGCGTGTGGATTTCACCGCGAATTGTGACGGGAATAAGTCGGTCAACGGTAGTGCAACGACGGCGGCGAAAATGTAAGATGTGGAACTTCACGGCTCACTTCAGCAGCCCGTCGGTCTCTTCGATCTTGAACCGGGTGCTGACGACGGAGTGCTTTTCCGGGCCGGCGCGATACTTGACGTAGGTTGTGGCGAGGATCGTGCCGCCGGGCAGAAGCTCGAGGTCCGAGTAGCCGCAGTCGGCGTCGCCCGCGCCGGGCGCGTCTTGCGGCGTGCGGGCGGCGTTGTGCAGGAGCTTGATCCGATACTGGCCTTCGCGCCGGCTGACGATGTCTTCATAGCGGCCGACCCACGCCACGTAGTGCCCGTACGTCTGGCTGCAAACGGCCCTGTCCCGGAAGGCGACGACCAGGCGGCCGTCGGGCGCGTACTTGGCGACGTGGCGGTCGCCCGTCAAGGCGGCCGGCAACTCCTTCGGCTCGCTCCAGGTCCGGGCGCAGTCGTCGCTGACCGAATACAGGGAGTGATAGCGGCGGGTGTTCTCCCGCATCAGCATCAAGAGCTGTCCGCCATCGGCGGAACGCACGACGCAGGGCTGCGCCCACTGCCCCGGCACGCCGAGGATCACGCGCTCTTTCCGCCACGATAGCCCGCCGTCCACGGATTCGCTCTGCCACACGACCGGGTGCGGATCGTTGGGATTATCAGGATCGCGCCGGTCGGACCACATGATCAGCCTCTTTCCGCCATCGAAGGAGAGGATGGTCTTGGGGGCGACTTCCCCGACAAGGCCGGTCTCGGTCATCGGCGACCACGTCTTGCCGCCGTCCTCGGAGAAGGAACTGCGGATGTTGCCGGGGAAATCGCATCCGCCGAAGACGAACAGGCGCTCGACGCCGCCCGGATCGGCCAGGCGGTGGATCACCGGCGTGGTCCTTTTCACCTCCTGCCAGTCCGGCGGGACAGGCAACGGCGCGCTCCAGGTGAGGCCGGCGTCGTCGCTCCGCGCGAGCGGACCGAGATGGCCGGCATGATTGACGCACCAGGCGGCGAACAGGGTCCGCCCGTCCGCCAAGAGGACGGTGTCGCAGTGCCCCTGGTAGACGTCCGCCGTGCCGCGCGCGACGACCACCTGCCGCCGCGCGTCGCCGGAGATGTCCACGGTGGGAATCGTGATCTGGCGCAATGTGCCGGGCGTCGGGCCGGCGAACGTGGGAACGCCCCCGCGGGCAGCGAGCGGTGCCAGGCTGCCGACGCCAAGGGCCAGGAGAAGCGGGAGACGCCGGGTGACTGTGATCGGTTTCATGGTTTCCTGCACTGGTGGATTTTCAGGGCCGCTTCGAGCAACCGCGGCGCGTCGGCCGGTTCATCGATATCGAAAATCCAGTCGCGGAGGCCGATCTCTTCGAGCATCCAGACCTTCCGCCCGTTCTCGCAGAATTGGGGCATCAGCACCGGCGCGCCTGAGGGCATCCCATCGGACTGTGTCTTAAGGGGACGTGACCGGGTCAACCCTCCTCGACGACATTCAGGCCCATCAAGTTGGCCAGGTGCCGCACGCTCTGCATGTGATCGCCGTAGAAGACGACGCGGTGCAGGAGCGTCATGGCGTCCTCCGTTTCCAGCACGCTGCTCCAGCCGGCCGCCATCTTGGCCGCGTCGCGGACCTCCGTGACGATCTGCGTGCGGCAGCCATGCACGGATTTCTCCGGGACGTCGATAATCGTGCCCGTCGACGCCAGGATCGTATCCAGGTTGACCAGCTTGGTGCGGGTGATGACCTGTCCGATGCGGTACTGGACCTCGGGCACGCAGCCGCTGCCGCCGACCTCTGAATGCCCGCGCAGCAGGTAGGGCGCCGCCTGGCCGTGCGGGCCATCCATCTTCAACGGCGCCGTGCAGTGGGCGGTCCAGAGGGCGTTCCGCGCGGTGTCGAAGGTGGCGTTGCCCTGGAAGCCGGGTTGATCGATGGCATACTGGAACATGAGCATGGTCAACAGCGAGTCCATATCGCCTTCGCAGGCCGCCGGCACGCCGCGATCGCGGAGGCGCGTGAACCCCAGGCAAGGGAACCCGCGGGGCAGCCACCCCATGCAGGTTCCGATCGCCAGAGCGTCCGCCCGCTCCTTTTCCATCAGGCGGTCCAGAGCGACGCTGACACGCGCGGCTTTCTCGATGTCTTCCTTCGCCGGCTCGATGATCGCTTTGGCGCCCTTGGTCCATGCCTCGATTTCCGCGCGGACCGCGTCGTCGTCCACCGCACCGAGCATCTCGTCGAAATTCGGCTGCTCGCAGAGCACCACGTCGGCGCCCAGCCGGTTCTTGATTTCTTCCGGCGAGCGAGCCGCCTGCGTGCCGCGGGCCGGGGGGAACAAGAGGATTCTCGTCTGCCGCATCATCGGGATCACGCGGAGCAAGCGCAGGGCGCGCTCCACTTCGTCGAGGTCGCCGCTGGCCAAGAGCGCGACGCGATGGCCCTGGCGCCGCCACCGAGGCGCATACATCCAGTCATGACCGCTCGCCGGCAGCGCGAACACCGCCAGGGGACGCTTCGAATCGAGGATCGGGGCCACGACGCTCGTCAAGGAGAAGTTCTGCACGTTGAAGGTCAGGACCGGCGCTTCGGGCCCGGCTTTTTCCAGCAGCGCCGCTGTCTCCTGGGGGCTGGTCGAGTGCCCGACGACGAGCTCGATGTTTCCCAGCTTCTTTTCCGCTTCGGCAAGCCGGGCTTTCACCGCCTCGATCTGTTTAACATCAGCGCCCCAATTGCGATCTTCCGGCTGGGGGGTGCCCGTGAAAACAACACAAATCCGCGATTTGCCCCGCGGCTTGGCGGGCGGCGACTCGGATGCCCCCGCCTGCGCCCAGGTCGCGCCAGCCAGCAGTAATCCGCTCACGGCGCCCGCCCCCAAAAACTCCCTTCGCGTGCAGTGCTCACACATTGCCAGGTCCCTTTCTCAAACGTAACCGCCAACTACCGCTGACAAGCCCCGGAGACGTAACGCGGCCGCCGAACGACACGCATCGCGTCCATTGTCGCGAGACTCGGACCTGTTTGTCAAGAAAACCGGCAATCGTTCGCTTCCAGAAGGCCGATCGGAGGCCGCACCGGGCTTTCCACGCCGCCGATCTCTCGCGCGCCCGGCAATTCGATCTTCCCATCCGGCATCTGGCCGGGTTGAATCACGGCGCGGTTGCGGCCGCCGCGTGAAAACCGTTCGTGCTTGGCGCGGCAGCTTGGTTTTTGTGCGTCAAATCACCGGTCCGGCTCGGCGGGCGGCAGCGTAACATGGAGGCCGTTTTGGAGCTGCTCGGGCGCCAAGCGAATCTCTTCCTGCCCGTTGATGGAGAGCGAGTATTCACCCGGCGCCATGTTGCCGAACTTGACCAGCGCGCGCCGCTCGGCGGTGAAGGGGTGCTCGAGCCGCGCCAGGGCGGAGGAAAGCGCGAGGGCGATGTGATTGTCTTTCCACGAGGCGATCCGCGCGCTAGCGCCGTCGATGGGCACGGCCTGCCGGGTGCGCCCGTCGATCCACGCCGCTCCGAAATTGCGCTCCAGGTACGCACTGGCGGCGAGCCCTCCCCCCGGTCCCCAGTTGAAGCCCGTCCAATGGCCTCCGCCGCCGGGGCCGCCGTGGTAGCAGCCTTCGGGCGCATATCCCTGGCCCGGCTGGCACGGCCAATTGGGGTTCGTCCCGACGCGGATCAGGCTGACACGGTTGTCGTGGTTTTCGGGGATGTCCATGAGGGCGAATTTCGCGCGGCAGGCCGCGACAGCGCGCTCGAGGTACTCGATGTTGCCGGTGGCTTTGTAATACTCCGCGTAGGTCGGCACGAACCGCGACGACCGCCCGTCGTTCCACTCGCCATCCGTGTTCATGACGCCGAAGCCTCCGAACAGGTAGACCTTTTCGTAGTGGGGCGGAGACCAGACCTGCTGGTACAACGAGAGCAGGCCGAGCACGTACTCGCCGCGGCGCAGCCAGTCAGGGTTGCCGGTCAGGCGGTAGAGCTCCAGAAACTGATCGCAGGCCCACTGGATGGAGAGGTTGTTTTGCGGGCGGATGCCGCAGACCGGGTCGATCCAGTCGAGAGGTTTCGGGCTGCACGAGTAGAAGGTCTCGAAGTCGTAGAAGGCGTGTTCCGGGAGGACGTGCCGATCCACAAACCGTCCGGCCGCCAGGGCTGCCTCTTTGAGTGCCGGATCGCCGGTCAGCCGGGCCGTCTTGGCCAGCACGGCGCCGCTCAGGGCGGTCGTGGCGCTTTCCCGAAGCTCCGCCGCCGGACTCAAGTCGGGACGGAAGTAAGGGGGAATCGCTCCGGACGGCAATTGCTGCGTCTGGAGGAATCTCGCGTAGTCCACGACCCAGGGCAGAATCCGCTTGTCCTCGTCGAAGTGCTCGTGCCAGAGCAGCAGAAACCAGCAGGTGACGCCCATGGCCGCCGCATCGCGGCCGCGGAACGGATCGGCCGGCCGCGCGGTCCAGTAGACCGAGCCGGCCCATTGACCTTTTTCCGTGTCGTAGATGCAGGGGAACGCTCCGCGCTCGCGAGGCGCGCTCAGCAGGAGACTCAACATCCCGTCGCTGATCCGCCGCAGTTGCGCGTCGGCCCATTTATCGCCGTAGTGGCGGACGCCGAAACCGAAGTCCAGGTTATTCTCCCAGGCATGGTATTGCACGCCCAGGCGGTGTTTGAGCGGAATGCCGGCGCCCTGGCCGCCATCGAGTTTCACCCATTCGACCGTGTCTGGAAGCTCATACTTGTAGGCGTAGCGCCGCCCGTACTCCTCAAACGGCAACACCTGGGGCCGAATGTCCTGCAAGTAGCGCCGCGCGTAGCGGTTCCACAGATGGGAAGTCACCCGCTGCGTTACTTCTTCCGGACCGCCGGACTCGCCGAAAAATAGGTCGAAGCCGTAGGACAACTCCGCGCCGGGAATCGCTGGGGGATGATCCGGGTCGTGTCTGTAATAGACGTGCCCGTCCACGTCCCAATTGCAGAAGCCGTAGCTGATCAGCGGGCGCGTGGGTGCGGGCTCTGCCGGCTCTCCGGCGCCGGCCGGCGGATGCCGCAGGTCGAGGGCGTGCCGGATGACCGGCCGGTTTTGCATCAGGAGGTCCAGGTCCGGGACCAGCGCGGCGTAGAGCCCCTGGTCCTGTACCATGACCGCCGGCGAGCGGAAGGCGTGGTCGCCGCAGACATGCTCCTCCTTGGCGTGCAAGCCGGGCAGCCAGGCCAGTTGCAGCGGTCTGGAACCGGCCCCCGCGGGCACAAACTGGAATTGGCTCCACAGCTTGCCCAGATATTGCTCGTCGCCGGAGCGGCGGATTCGATCCACGACCGTGACGCGCGCCATATCGTCAGCCGGGATGGAGATTTGCTGCTCGACCTGGTGAGGTCCGACGGTCCCGCGGAGGATGAGGCGATCGCCATCCTCTACACCCGCTTCGGTGAACAAGGCACCGGCGCACTGGAGGGGGCCGGCGGCTGTCTTCCATTCGATCGCCGACGGCCGGCCGGGCGACGCGCCGCACGTGGTCTTTTCAGGCTCGGCGTCTTCGGGCGGCGCGGCCAGCACCGTCTGCCATTGGCCGCCGGCCTTCTGATACAGGAACTCGAGGGCGTAGTGATCGCCCAGTTTCGAGGCCTGAGCGCGGAGGCGGCCGCGCTGCACAAGCGGGGCGGGCGCTTCGCCCGCCGCAGCCTTTAGTCCGCCGAGCAATCCGGCCAGGACAACGACGAGACGGACCCAGTCGAGCAGGCGTTTGTCGAGGCAATGCATGATGTTCCCCCCTTCCAGTTTTGGCTTTTGTGGACGCCGCGGATTCCGCATCAATTCCCAAGGTCGAATGCTTGGGTTCCCCACCGGCACCTGTTACGATGAGCCGGACGGCTCATGCCTTGCCGGCAACCAGCCGAGGTCACGGCGAGCTGGCGGGCAATTGCAGACGATCGACGGGAGATGATGCCATGAACACGTGCCGATTATCCGTTCTCTGCTTTGTGACTCTTGCCGCCCTGGCCAGCCGCACGGGCGCGGCTGCCGAACCGATTCTGATCGTCGACGGCGGCACGGCGCGAGCCGTGGCGGTCGTCTCGGCCGCATGCGATCCGCAAACGCGAGCCGCCGCCGAGCTGCTTGCCCAATATATCAAAGAATCCTCGGGAGCAGAACTTGCGGTCCTGCCGGAAGACGATCCCGGCGCCGGCGCGCAACCGGTCACGATTCACGTCGGCCCGGACGCGTACGTGAAAGGCCTCGGGCTGGGGCTGGAGAAGCTGGACGAGGACGGTTTCGTGATCCGCGGCGTGGATGAGAAGACCGTCGTCATCGCCGGCCCGACGCCTTACGGCACGGAGTTCGGCGTCTGCGAGTTCTTGGAGCGCTACGTCGGTGTTCGCTGGCTGATGCCGGGCGCCGACGGGACGGACGTGCCGCAGCGGAAGACGATCGGAATCCCGCGCGAAGAGGTTCGCGAGGAGCCGGTGTTTTTCTCGCGGCTCTTCAGCGGGCTTTCCGGGGCGCAGACAACCTGGGCTCGGCGAAACCGGATGCACGGCCGCGTGGAGTTTCACCACAATCTCCAGCGCCTCATCGCGCCGGAGAAATACGCCCGGACGCATCCGGAGTTCTTTCCGATCCGCGGCGGCCAGCGCTACATCCCGCCCGACAGCAACACGCACGGCTGGCAGCCCTGCTTCTCGGCCCCGGGGCTGGCGGAGGAGGCGGCCAAGACGATCTGCGCTTATTTCGACGAGCACCCGGAGGCGGAGTCGTATTCCCTCGGCGTCGTCGATTCCAGCGGCCACTGCGAGTGCGCGGAGTGCCAGGCGCAGGATCCGAAGGAGCTGAATTTCATCGGCCGCCGCGACTGCTCGGACCGCTACTATGGCTGGTGCAACCAGGTCGTCGAGCGCGTGCTCAAGGAGCATCCCGACAAGTGGTTTGGATGCCTGGCCTATAGTGAAGTGGCCCAGGCGCCGTCGCGGGTCGAGGTCAATCCGCGAATTATCCCCTACATGACCTACGACCGCATGAAGTGGATCGATCCGGAGCTTGCCGCCGACGGCAAGCGGATGACCGAGGCGTGGCAGGCGGCCAGCCCCGTGCTCGGGTGGTACGACTACATCTACGGCTCGGCCTACTGCGTGCCCCGGGTGTGGTTCCACCTGATGGGCGACTACTACCGCTACGCCCGGGACCACGGCGTTCGGGCGATGTACGCCGAAGCGTACCCCAACTGGGGCGAGGGGCCCAAGCTGTACGTGTCGCTCAAATTGCAGTGGAACCCGGATCGCGACGTCGACGAGCTGCTGCGGGAGTGGTATGTCCGCACCGTCGGTCCCGATGCGGCCGGCGACCTGGCGGACTACTACGCCGAATGGGAGGATTTCTGGACGCGGAGGATCCTCCAGTCGAAATGGTTCAC
Organism: Planctomycetota bacterium; assembly: GCA_023621895.1. Classification (GTDB taxonomy): domain Bacteria; phylum Planctomycetota; class Planctomycetia; order Pirellulales; family Thermoguttaceae; genus JAAYCB01. The sequence goes on along the minus strand of JAMOAF010000001.1, from coordinate 4,319 downwards.
CAAGACCGGGCAATACTTGCGGTTCAACGGCCCCGAGTACCTGGCCGACGTAACTGGCGAGGACATGGCCAAGAGTCGCGGGCTCCTGGAGAACGTACTGAAGAAGACAAAGACCCCGAGGCAAAAGGCCCGGGCGGAACTGCTGATGCTGGCGTTCGAGTATTACGAAGCGTCGGCGATTGCGTACGGAGGCGACCGGCGAGCGGAGGAGGCGGCCGTCGAGAGCGAGGCGGACGCGCTTGAAGTGTTGGATGAGGCGGCCCGGCGCCTGGAAATGGCCCGCAAGCGCCAGCGGCTGGTCGCCGAGGTCTTTCCGAAGCGCCAGGAATTGCTCCACCCCATCGATTTCGATCGCTACCCGCTGTTGCGCGGCGACACCTGGGGGGCCGGCCTGATCTGGACGGTGTTTGACTTCGCCGGCCGGAGCGAACAAGTCCGGAAGCGGCTGGCGCTGCTCGCCGGGTCGCCGGGCGCGGCGAGCCTGCCGGCCAAGACGATGCTGATGATGCTCGACGCGCCGGCCGACTCGCTGTCGAAGAACCCGTCGTTCGAAACCCCGGACGGCACGTGGCCCGCCGCCTGGACGCGGTGGGTCAAGGAGAACATCGGCACGATGACCACCAGCCCGGCCGCGGCGCACTCGGGCGGCGCCGGCGTCTTGTGCAAGGGAATGCGGCGGGGCGGACCGCTGCAAACGATCGCAATGGCGCCGGGCCGTTACGCCGCCGTCGCCATGGTCCGCGTGCCCAAGGAGCCACGGGGCAACGCCACGATCACGCTCAGCATCACGCCGCTGGACGAGCAGAACGCCAACCTGCCGGCCATCTCCACGGTTGTTCGAGCGAAGGCCGGCGATTGGACACGCGTGGCGGCCGCGGGCGAGATCCCCGCGGCAATCAACGACAAGCCGGTCAAGTCGCTCCGGCTGATCGTCGTGGTCGACGGCTTCGGGCCGGACGAAGAAGTTCACCTGGACGATCTGATGATGATCAAGATCGATTGACCGGCCGGGCTGTCCGCGGGGACCGCCGAATCGCATCGCCTCGGCTTCGGTCACAGGCATGCGGTGCGCGGAAGCGACTCCTGCAACTCCTTTCGCAGCAGGGCGAAGAATTCGTCCTTCGCCTGCCGTTCGATCCAAGGCAGGTGGCCGCAGTTCTTAAGCAGGATGAAGTGGAAGTCGTTGACGGCGGACGAGAGCGGCGCGCGGACGCCTTCAGCGGGGTGGGGATCGTAGTCGCCGTGGATTGCCACCACGGGACAGCGGACGTGCCGTCCCAGCCGCAGCAGCTCTCCGCTGCGCCTGAGCTCCTGGGCCTCGTTCCAAACTGCGCGGTGAATCTGGAAACAGCACTCGGGCGTCTCGGTGTCGAGAGCCACCGGGTCGTAGGCGTCGGCCTTGGTCATCAATGCGCCGAGCCGGGCCAGAACGAGGTCTTTGCCGGCCGCGGCAGGGTCGTCGAGTGCTTCGGCGAGGGAGACGGCCTGTAGCCGCTCGTCTTCGCTGAGCCGGCTGATGCGGGTTTCCTGGATTCGCGCCGCGCTGGCCTCTTCGTACACGCCGCTACCGACGAGGATCAGCTTACGGACAAGTTCGGGGTGGCGCGCGGAAAAGATGAATCCGAGCATCGCTCCCCACGACGAGCCGATCAGGACGACCGGAGGATTGCCGCGGCCCAGAATCGCCCCGCGAAGTTCCTCGACCTGCCCGGCAATGGACTCCGCCCGCTGAATCGGTTCGAGCACGCCGTACTGAGACGCGAGCTCTCTCGCCACGGGGGCCATTCCGCCCAAGGCGCCGGGGCCTCCGTGAAGCACGGCGACACGAAACGGCGGTTCTCCGTGAATTCTGGGGTTCTGCACAGGGGCGGTCCTCGCCGGTGGTCATAGGCTGGTTCGGTGCTTTATGAAATCTTAATGTCTCGCCCTGCGGATTTGACCCCCTTTTGATGCGGTTTCCGGTTTAATTCAAGCAGGACATGTGTGTGGAGGACGAATCATGGACATGGCGTGGCTTCTGGCGGCGGCCGCTTTCTTCAGCGTTTCAGGCCTTCTAATCCGCCTGCTTGCAGGATTGCACTGGGAGGAATAGCCATGGACTGGACAATGGTCTTGGCACTGGTGATCGGAGTGCTGCTCTGCGTTTACCTAATCGTGGCGCTGCTCAACCCGGAGAGATTCTCATGACCGCAAACGGCGTTCTGCAAATCGGATTGTTCCTTGCGGTCCTCCTGGCGTGCGTCAAGCCGTTGGGTGTCTACATGGCAGGAGTCTACTCGGGCCGCACGCCCTATCTCGGCCGCGTCCTGGGATGGTTGGAGCGCCTGGTGTACCGTCTCGGCGGGGTCAGCAGAGAGCACGAGATGACATGGCGGCAGTATGCCGGGGCCGTATTGGCGTTCAGTTTCACGAGCCTTCTCGCCGTCTATGCCGTCGAGCGGCTCCAAGGTTTGTTGCCGCTGAATCCCGAGTCGTTGCCTGCCGTCGCTCCCGACTCCGCTTTTAACACCTCCGTGAGCTTCACGACGAACACGAACTGGCAGGGATACAGTGGAGAGACCACGTTGAGTTACTTGACGCAAATGCTCGTTCTCACCGTGCAGAACTTCCTTTCGGCGGCGGCGGGGATGGCGGTGCTGGCCGCATTGATTCGCGGTTTTGCACGAAGCAGTTCCCGCACGGTTGGGAACTTCTGGGTCGATCTGACTCGGGGGACGCTCTACGTGCTGCTGCCGCTGTCGTTCCTGCTGGCCGTGGCCTTGGTGTCCCAAGGCGTTGTCCAGACCTTGAAACCATATCGGGAGGTAGCGATGCTGGAGCCGGCAGTCGATGCCGCCGGCGAACCCGTCACCGCGCAGCGCATCGCCGTCGGCCCGGCCGCTTCGCAGGTGGCGATCAAGCAGCTTGGCACCAACGGCGGCGGGTTCTTTGGCGCCAACTCGGCCCATCCCCTGGAGAACCCCACCGGGCTGTCGAACTTCCTGGAGATACTTGCGATCCTGCTGATTCCGGCGAGCCTTTGCCTGACCTTCGGCGAAATGGTGGGCGACAGGCGGCAGGGTTGGGCGATTCTTGCGGCCATGTTTGTGGTGTTTATCGCGATGCTCGCGCTGGTCTTGGCGGCCGAACAGCAAGGCGGCGGGGCGCTGACCAAGCTTGGCGTGGATCAGGTCGCAGGCGAACTCCAGCCGGGCGGCAACATGGAAGGCAAGGAAACCCGGTTCGGCATCGCCGGTTCCGCCTTGTGGGCCGTTGCCACCACATCGGCCTCGAACGGCTCGGTCAATTCCATGCACGATTCCTATATGCCGCTCGGCGGGCTGGCCGCCGTTTGGCTCATGCAGTTGGGCGAAGTGGTTTTTGGGGGAGTCGGCTCGGGGCTGTACGGCATGCTGATGTTCGCCATCGTGGCGGTCTTCCTGGCGGGATTGATGGTCGGCCGGGCGCCGGAGTACCTCGGCAAGAAGATCGGCGCTTTCGAGATGAAGATGGCCGCACTCGCAATCATCCTGCCGTCTGCGATGGTTCTCCTCGGCACGGCCTCGGCATTGGCCATTCCCCAAGGGCGGGCGGCGATCTTCAATCCCGGGCCGCACGGCTTCAGCGAGGTGCTCTACGCGTTCTCGTCGGCATCGAACAACAACGGCAGCGCCATGGCCGGCTTGGGGGCCAATACGCCGTTCTACAACGGCCTGCTTGGCCTGGCGATGCTCATCGGGAGGTTCTGGGTGATGCTCCCCGTTCTGGCGATCGCCGGTTCACTGGCGGCCAAGAAAGTATCCCAGAACTACATAGACAGTCTCCCGCAGCCGGGAAGGAAGCGGATCGCCGGTAGTCTTCAGATCGGTTCGCGAAGGCACGTTGCCGCCAGTGCCGGGACGTTGCCGACGCACACGCCCCTGTTCGTCGCGCTGCTCGTAGCCGTGGTGATCATCGTCGGAGCGTTGAGCTTCTTTCCGGCACTCGCTTTAGGGCCGGTCGTCGAGCATCTCATGTTGGCCTCGTGACAAGTGGAGCAGGTGTGGCCATGGATAAGAAGGCATCGCAGCGGACAAGGCTGGACTGGACCATCGTGGGGGGCGCGGTCGGCGCGTCTTTTCGCAAGCTCGATCCGCGAACCCAGCTCCGCAACCCCGTCATGTTCGTGGTCTACGTTGGCAGCATCTTCGTCACGTTGTTGTGGTTGGAATCGTTGGGAGGAACGTCGGCCGAGTCATCCGGCTTCATTCTTGGGGTGACAGTATGGCTCTGGTGCACGGTGCTCTTCGCGAACTTCGCCGAGGCAATCGCCGAAGGGCACGGGAAAGCACAGGCTGCAA
>JAMOAF010000385.1 GCA_023621895.1 Planctomycetota bacterium | reverse complement strand
GCGCAAGGTTGATGGCTACCGGCGCCCGCCGCCCAAAATGCCCATTGGCCAGTGCAAACGCCCCCATCCGGCTCGTCCGGATGGAGCGCAAGGTTGATGGCTACCGGCGCCCGCTGCTTCAGCCGGAAGCCCGAATCCGCGAGCTGCCTCTTGTCAGTCTGTCGCGAAAGGTGGATTGCCAACTCGTCTGAGTGGTTGCCACCGACCGATGGCATCCGACGGAATTCGGAAGTCGGGCCAATCGCGGTGAGAATCGGCGCCCTGGCTGGCGGTCGCTGCCGCGCGCCGGCGCGTGTTAGCCGCCAACCTTGCGCTCCATCCGGACGAGCCGGATGGGGGCGTTTGGGCTGGGTGCTGGCTGGCGGTCGCTGCCGCGCGCGACGCGTGTTGGCCGCCAACCTCACGCTCCACGGACGAGCCGGATGGGGGCGTTTGGGCTGGGCGCTGGGTGGCTGTCGCCGCCGCGTGCGGCGTGCGTGTTAGCCGCCAACCTTGCGCTCCATCCGGACGAGCCGGATGGGGGCGTTTGGGCTGGGTGCTGGCTGGCGGTCGCTGCCGCGCGCGACGCGTGGTAGCCGCCAACCGTGCGCCCCCATCCGGGCGAGCCGGATGGGGGCGTTTGGGCTGGGTGGCTTGCTGGCGGTCGCTGCCGCGCGCGCGTTAGCCGCCAACCTTGCGTTCGATCCGACGGCACAACCATTTTTTTCGGAACAGAACCGGGAAACGCAACTGGCTACGGACAGGCGGACTTTTCACCTCCCCAGGTTGCGCGATAGCGTGGCGGCCCGGGGGGGAATGATTACGGCTGGCGCGGGATCGAGCGGCGTTTTTACCGCCGGCGCGAAACCGGCGGCTGTTTTTTTGCCGGCAGGAATTGTTGTTCCGCGCGCCGGAGAGGCTATACTGGACGTTTCGTTGAAGACAACCGACTTTGAGGAGACACAAACAATGAGTAGGAAACATCGATTGTGGATTACCGCGTTTGGGGCCGCGTGGCTGGCGATTGCGTCGGTGGCGGCTGCCGGAGCGGAGAAACCCGCCGCTTACGAACCGCCGCGGCTGGCGGAGCCGGATGCCTGTTCGATCATCCTTGTGCCCGACACCCAGAGCTATGCCAAGTTCGGGCGCAACCAGGGCATCTTCGAACTCATGACCGCGTGGATCGCCGAAAACCTCCAGCCGCTGCGCGTGCTGACCGTGATGCACACGGGCGATCTGGTCGAGCAGAACAACAGCGGCAATCCGCCGGACGGCGTCCATCTCGATCAGACCAGCGCGCAACAGTGGGCTGCCGCCTCACGGGCGTTCGAGCGGCTCGACGGCAAGACGCCTTATATCCTTTCGACGGGCAACCACGACTACGGAATCCACAGCGCCGAAAACCGCCAGACGCAGTTTCCCAAGTACTTTCCGATCGATCGGAATCCCGCCTGGAAGGATGCGCTGGTGGAGTGCTGCCCCAACCGCGACGGCGTGAAGACACTGGAGAACGCGGCCTACGCGCTGGCGACGCCGCGGGGGCGGAAGCTGCTGATCGTGTCGCTGGAATTCGCGCCGTCCGATCCGGTGCTCGCCTGGGCCAAGGCGCTCGTCGCCCGCGACCGGTTCAAGGACCACTTCGCCGTCTTGCTGACGCACTCCTACATCAACTCGCTGGCCAAGGGCAACGCCCGCCTGGAAAAGGAAGGCTACGCGATCAAGGACGCCAACTACGGGCAAGCGGTCTGGGACAAGCTGGTCTATCCGTCCGACAACATCCGGCTCGTGCTTTGCGGCCACATCGCGGGGACCAAGGACCCGCGCGAGAACGTCGGTTTTCGCGTGGACAAGAACCACCTCGGCAAGAACGTGTCGCAGATGCTTTTCGACACGCAGACCGACGGCGGCGGATGGCATGGCAACGGCGGCGACGGCTGGCTGCGGATTCTCGAATTCTCCGCGGACGGCAAGCGCGTCTCGGTGCGGACCTACTCGCCGCTGTTCGCCATCTCGCCCTCCACTCGCCACCTCGCCTGGCGCACCGAACCATATAACCAGTTCGTCTTCGAAATTGAGGAATGATGGCTCCCGGCGGCTGAAAAGAAGGTGGTATCGAGAAAGGCGCCGGTATCCTTGCCGAGGGCCGCGCGGGTCCGATCGCGATCTGGCTCTACGGTGGGGTGGATCACGCCGGGCGGCGGATGTAGACTGCCGGGACCAGCCTGGCGGAAGTATGCTCGGCTGGAAAACGCATGCCAATCCGAAAGGACGAAGACCCCATGTGCGAATCATGCTCTTCCGGCGGGTTCAGCCGCCGCGCGTTCTTGGCCGCCAGCGGCGCTTTCGGAGCCGCGGGCATGATCTCTTCGGCCCTGGCGGGCGAGGCCGCCCAGCCGGCCGCGCCGCCGATGCCCCGACGCGAGAAACAGCCGGCCCGCGTCCGCGTCGTCTTCATGGTCTTCATGTACCCGCCTGCCGACGCGGTCAACGCCGGCCAGAACGAGGACTCCTGGCGCGTGCACAATTGGTTCACGTGGCCCGGCAACCAGTTCGAGCCCGAAGCGCAGCAGCGCAAGTTCACGCAGAAAATCCAGGAGATGGCCGCCAGGCTCGGCGTCGTCGCGGAGTTCGCGCCGCAGGTGATCTACCAGGAGGCGCGGATCCGGGAGTTCATCGACAAGGCAAAGGCCGACACGCCCGACGCCGTCCTTGTCGTCAATTTCTGGAACACGCTGGCCAAGGCCTCGTTCCGCATCGCCACCGAGTCGGCCCCCACGGCGATCGTTTACCAGCCGGTAGGCGGAAACCATCAGCTTCCCCCGGAAGAACTCCGCACCGGCGAAGGCTTCTACTATATCCATTCGATCGAAAACTGGGACGAAATCGAGCGCGGCCTGCTGGCCGTCCGCGCGAAAAAAATGCTCGCCCAGAGCCGGCTGTTGCGAGTGGCCGGCAAGCCGCCCAAGCAGGTCCGGGAGCCCCGCCTGGAAGTCGACATCGTGGCCGCTCCGGCCGAGGAGTTCAACGCGATCTTCGACGCCGTCAGCGCCGACGAGGCGATCGAGCGGCAGGCGATGGAACTGAAGAACGCCGCCGCTCAAGTCACTGGCGTGACGGACGAATACTTCGTCGAAGCGATGCGGGCGCATCGCGCCGTCAACCAGATCATGCAGCGCTACGGCGCGGACGCGATCACGATCGAGTGCCTGTTCCTCAAGCACCGCAAGCCCTGCCTGAGCTTTGCGATCAACAATGGACGGCTCGTCCCCTGCGGTTGCGAGAATCACGTCGACGGGGCGCTCACGCTGATGCTCGGACGCTGGCTTCTGGAGCGCGCCGGATTCCTGCACAATCCGGAATTCGACCTCAGCGAGAACCGCTACTTCGGCGCCCATTGCACGTGCGCCTGGAAGCTGCACGGGCCCGATGGGCCTTCGCAGGAATACCGCGTCCGCCCCTTCTTCCACCAATTGCCCAAGACGGCCGCCCTCGACGTCCAGTGGACGCCGGGCGAACCGGTCATGCTGGCGAAATACCTCAGCGGCCAGGACACGCTCTGCTGCTGGACCGGGAAGGCGATCGAGTCGCCGGCCAGTCCCCCCACCGGCGGCTGCGCAACCCGGCTGCTGATGGAGGTTGACCGGTTGGACGACGTTTGCAGGGCCTACCACGGCGCTCATCCGGTGTTTTTCTGCGGCGACCGCGGCGATGCCCGGCGGCTGAAGGCGTTCGCGAGAATGTATCGGCTCAAGCTCGAAGGCAACCTGGCGTAAGGCGCCTGCGTCCCTTGAAGCCGCCGGCGCGCTTCGGGCATGTCGCGGCTAACAAGTTGCGGGCCACAAGTCACGGCCCCGTTGGCGGGAGGGGAAAGCGACCGGATGGTTTTGCAGGCGCGGGGGCAGGCCCCACGCGGCTAACCGTCTCGGGTCGGGCAAACCCGCCAGATCGGCGGCCTATGGCAACGCCGCGCCGGCACGGCGACCTGCGGAACCTTTCGCCGCCGCAAAGCGTCTAACCAGTGGGCGATTGTCTATCCGTCTGTTCGTACATAAAGCCACCATATTTGGGGGTTAATTGATCGCTGGCAGGAGCAGCATCGCTTTCTGCTGGGCGTCTCGGCGCGGCGTTGGTAAAATAGAAGCCGGATAGAGTTTGTATCTCGGCGGCTGTGGCGGGGCAGGCGCGGTGCGGTGAGAATCGTCATTGGGCGAGCGAGTCGCGGCGCGGGCCAAGAGACGCCTGGTCTGGGAACGCCAGAAACACGGCGCGGCAAGGCATTGATGAAACCGGTTCGAACAGTACGCCACCTGGCGGTCGAGTCTCTCGAGAGTCGCCACTTGCTGTCGGTCGCGGGCGCCAGCGAGACGGTTTTCGATCCCAGCTCGCTCGAGCAGGAGATGCTTGAGCACCTGAATCGATTCCGTCTGGCGCCTGAGGCGGAGCTGGATGTGCTGTTTACCGACGTTGCGGCGGCCACCGCCCGCGATCCCGACGCCCGGATCGCGATGGGCGTGTTTCAGGACCCGTCGGCCGAGGAGATCCAGTCGGAGTGGGCCGGCCTCTCGCCCGTTGCCCCGCTGGCATGGAACACTTCGCTTTACAAGGCCGCGAGGAATCACACGAACCTGATGGTCGTCTACGACGAGCAGTCG
>JAMOAF010000930.1 GCA_023621895.1 Planctomycetota bacterium | reverse complement strand
AGCCGGATGGGGGCGAACGCACTGGGTGTTAGGGGGCTTGGGCGGCGCGCCGGCGTAGCTATCAACCTTGCGCTCCATCCGGACGAGCCGGAAGGGGGGTGAACGCACTGGGCGATAGGGGACTTGGGCTGCGAGCCGGCGTAGCTATCAACCTTGGGCTCCATCCGGACGAGCCGGAAGGGGGGCGAACGTACTGGGCGATAGGGGACTTGGGCAGCGGGCGGCGGTAGCTATCAACCTTGCGCTCGATGCGGACGAGGCGGATGGGGGCGAGCGGACTGGCCGATGGGCATTTTGGGCGGCAGGCGTTTTCATCCCACCAAGGCGGTGTTTCAAGTCCTCTGCCCACGCTACAATGCGCCCGGTGGCCGTGCCAGCGCCCCTGGGCGAGACCCGGATTCTGCGCTTGTTGCCGCAAAACCGGATCGCTTTAACTCCTTCCCCCGCGGAAGAGCGATCGTCTCTCCGGACGGTTGCCGACCGACCCGGCTGAGCCGGGCACACTCGATCCGCAGCTCGATCGCAACTTGCCGAATCAGAAAGGAAGAATTGAATGCTTCGCTCACTACTGATGTTCGTCATGGCCAGCGCGCTGGGCTTCGGCGCCTCGGCCGCCGAGAAGGACGGCGAAATCACCTACCGCACCGACACGGATATTATGTACCTGGAGAAGGGGAAAGCGAACACGCCTTACCAACAGGAACGCTGCCGATTGGACATCTACTATCCGGAAAACCGGACGGGGTTCGCGACGCTCGTCTGGTTCCATGGTGGGGGCCTGAAAGGGGGCAATCGCGCGATCCCCAAGCAGTTGCAGGCAAAGGGCATCGGCGTCGTGGGCGCCAACTATCGACTGTATCCGAACGTGAAGTGTCCCGGCTATCTCCAGGATGCGGCCGCCGCCGTGGCATGGACCATTCGCAACGTTGAAAAGTACGGCGGCGACCCCAAGAGAATCTACGTCGCGGGCCATTCCGCCGGAGGATACCTGACCAGCATGATCGGGCTCGATAAGCGATGGCTCGCCGAGTGCGGGATCGACGCCGACCAGATCGCCGGACTCATCCCGCTCAGCGGGCACACGATTACGCACATGACGGTTCGCGAGGAACGGGGCATCCCGCAAACGCAACCGGTCGTGGACGACCTGGCGCCGCTGTACCATGTCCGGCCCGACGCTCCGCCAATTCTCCTGATCACCGGCGACCGCGAGATGGAGATGCTGGGCCGCTACGAGGAGAATGCCTATTTCATGCGGATGCTCAAAGTCGCCGGTCACAAGGACGTGACGTTGTACGAGCTTCAGGGCTATGGTCATGGCATGTTCGAGCCGGCCGTGGCGCCGATGCTGCGGTGGATGCAGGCGAAAGGCAGCCAGGACGGAATCGCTCCCAAGCCGGCCGCCGCGGCGAAGTGAAGCCGGTCGTCCGCTGACCGGGATCGCTCCGTGACGGAAGCCACCACGGATTCGCTGAGGACGACGAACGGAGCGGCGTCCGGTTCGCGAGTGTCCGCTCTGTCTCATTGCGACTGGAGAGTGCCTGCCTCTCGGCAGTCACTCGGAGGCGTCGCCCGGTTGACCGCCCGGCTTCGACGCCGGGGCATAGACGACGAACCCGCTGATTCCCAATCGCCTATTTGTCAGGTCCCCGCGGAGACGCCGGGTCAAGGGGCGCGCTCGGCGGGTGGACATTTCAGGTTGCAGAGGAAACGTTGTGGCGGCCTTACCGTGAAGGTGATCCGCTCGCCTTCGGTGCCGAAGTAACCGCCCCAGCCGACGCTGATCGAGGCAACCTGTGACAGGTCGAGTTCCCCGCGGGTCTGCCCGAACGGTTTGAACTGGCTGAACATGGCGTAGGCGCGGCGCGATCCTGGCACGTTCAGATAATGCCCCGTGCCCCCCAGGAAACGATCGCCGTTGGCCATGTTCAGAAAGACCAGCAACTCGGCGCCAGTGCGTTGGCCCGATGGCGCCGAGACATCGATGGCCAGCCCCTCGCAGGCGGTCAAATCGAGCGGCTCTGGATACTTGAAGTTGAGGAAAAGGAATGTGTCGACCTGCCCTTTGGTGAGGGTGGCCGCCGCGCGCCAGCCGGACGCGTCGTCGCCAGTCAGCTTCGATTGCACGGCCTGTGCCTGAGATACGGCCGGCTTGGGGGCGGCGGGGAGTGGCTCGCAGGTCATCGAAAAGGCGCCCGCGACGGCGCCTCCCAGGCGTTTCGGCACGCTGGCGGCCGCCGATCGGAAGAGCATCGCTCCATACGGGCCGAGCCGCAGCGGTACTTGCGTCCCCTCGGCCACCGGCGTCACCAGGCCGGTGGCGGGGTCCCATTGCTCGCTTACGCCTCGGCCGCAGAAACGGAGATCGCCTTGCCAGGCCGCGCTGCTGTCATTGATCGCGAAATAGACCTCGTGTCCATCGATGCGCCGCCGCGTCACCTTGACCGGCGCCTTCGCCTCCACGCAAGCCGCATCGCGTTCAAAAAGCGAGTCGACGATCCGCGGCAGCAGCGCGATCATGCCGGCGGGCAGCAGAATGCCC
>JAMOAF010001059.1 GCA_023621895.1 Planctomycetota bacterium | reverse complement strand
GGTCGTGTTTTCAGAGATTCCGCGCGGAGACGCGCGTGGGTGAAAGTTGAATAAACGCAGACAAGGTGGGCCCGAAACGGGCGGATAACAGAACGAGCGATGGCAAACAAGACAACAGACAGGGCAGATTCGGCTGAGGCGGATGCCGCAAGGCATGCGCCCCAAGCCGCGCTCTGAGTTGTCTTCCAAGAGGTTCGAACGTGCCACGCCGTTATCCGCTTAACCAGATCCGCAACATCGGGATCATGGCCCACATTGACGCCGGCAAGACCACCGTTACCGAACGTGTCTTGTACTACTCCGGTCGAGTGTACCGCGTGGGGGAAACCCATGACGGTACGGCGGCCATGGACTTCATGGTCCAAGAACGGGAGCGCGGCATCACGATCATGTCCGCCGCCACAGCGTGCGAGTGGAAGGGCCATCGCATCAACATCATCGATACGCCCGGCCATGTGGATTTCACCGCCGAAGTGGAGCGGAGTCTGCGGGTCCTGGACGGAGCGGTCGCGGTTTTCTGTGCGGTCGCCGGGGTCCAGCCGCAGAGCGAGACGGTCTGGCATCAGGCCGATCGTTATCATGTTCCCCGCATTGCCCTCGTGAACAAAATGGATCGCGTGGGCGCGGATTTCGACCGTTGCGTGCGCAGCATGCGCGACCGCCTGGGAGCGGTGGCGGTCCCGGTCCAGCTTCCCATCGGAGCCGAAGACGCGTTTCACGGCATCATCGATCTGGTGCGCATGCAGGCCATTCATTGGGCGGGCGACGAGGTCGACACGGAGGTCGTGGTCCGTGAGATCGCGCCGGAGATGCGGTCGGCGGCCGAAGAGGCCCGGCACGAACTCGTCGAGGCCGCTGCCGAGTTTGATGACGGCGTCATGAGCCGGTAGGTGGATGGCGAACCCGTTTCCGCTGAGGACCTGGTGGCCGCCGTGCGCAAAGGCGTGCTCGCGAACCGGTTCTGCCCGGTGTTCTGCGGTGCGGCCCTTAAGAACAAGGGCGTCCAGTTGATGCTGGATGGGGTGGTCGATTACCTGCCCGCGCCAACGGACATCCCTGCGGTGCAAGGAACGTATCCCGGCCGCCCCGAACAGACGGTCGAGCGGGAACCGTCCGACGACGCGCCGTTCAGCGCGCTGGCGTTCAAGATACTGACCGACCAGCACGTGGGGCGGCTGGCCTTCGTTCGCGTGTACTCGGGCGTGGTCAAGGCGGGCCAGCAGGTGTTGAATGTCCGGACGGGCCGCAAGGAGCGGTTGGGCCGCCTGCTCGAGATGAACGCCGATGAGCGGACCGATCTCGAGGAACTGCGGGCGGGCGATATCGGCGCCGTCATCGGGCCGAAGAACACCACGACGGGCGACACCTTGTGCGATGTTAAGCATCCGGTGGCCCTGATGCCGGTGGAGTTTCCGGAACCCGTGGTCCATATCGCGATCGAACCGCGCAGCAAGGCCGACCAGGACAAGCTGAGCGAGGCCCTGCGACGGTTAAGCGATGAGGATCCCACGTTCGTGGTTCGCGGGAACGAGGAGACGGGCCAGACGATCATGGGCGGCATGGGCGAGCTCCACTTGGAGATTCTGGTGGACCGCATGCGGCGCGACTATGGCGTGCACGCAAACGTGGGCCGACCGGTGGTAGCGTATCGCGAGACGATTCGCGAGCGGTGCGTGGGCGAAGGGCGGTTCGTCCGGCAGACGGGCGGCCGCGGCCAGTACGGGCATGTCGTGCTGGCGCTGGAGCCCGGCGAGCCGAACTCGCATTTTACATTTGAAGACGAGACGGTAGGCGGTGTGGTGCCGCGGGAATTCGTCACGGCGGTGGAACGCGGAGCGCGAGAAGCGCTACAAAGCGGCTTGGCCTCGGGGTTCCCCACGGTAGACGTGCGCGTGGCTCTGCTCGACGGGTCGTATCACGAGGTGGACTCTTCGGATCTGGCGTTCCAGACGGCGGCGTCGCTAGCGGTGCGCCAGGCGATTCCGAAGGGCCGCCCGGCGCTGCTGGAACCGGTCATGCGGGTGGAAGTCGTATGCCCCGACGAGTATATGGGCGATGTGATCAACGACTTCAGCCGGCGCCGGGGCCGGCTCACGGGCATGGAACCCGTGGGCCGGTTGCACACGATCCACGCGGTGGCGCCGCTCGCCGAGATGTTCGGCTACGCCAACGACCTGCGGTCACGCACCCAGGGGCGGGCGTCGCACAGCATGGAATTCCTCCAGTATGAGGAAGTGCCCGCGAACATCGCCAACAAGATCATGGAAGATACAGGCAGCCTGTACCGATTTGATTGAGACCCCCGGAGGGCCGGGATGGGCCGGCGCCGCGCCGCAGGCGGTCGGGTTGCCCCCGCTGGTCAGGACAAGGAGAACGACAGAATGGGCAAGGCGAAATTTGAGCGTACGAAGCCGCACGTGAACATTGGGACGATTGGGCACGTGGACCATGGGAAGACGACGCTGACGAGTGCGATCACGAAGGCGCTGGCCGAGAAGAATCTGGCGGAAGTGATGGACTTTGACCAGATCGACAAGGCGCCG
>JAMOAF010000517.1 GCA_023621895.1 Planctomycetota bacterium | reverse complement strand
AACTTGCCCTTTGCAGGTTAACCGGCTATTGTGGCGATTTGGCCTATTGTAGCCGGAGCGGTTGGTGGCGACTGGTTGGCGCGGGGGGCCGGTCAGGCCTTGGTTGGCTCCCCCGGGCCGTGCCGTGGTGGGGTGGGACCGGCGCGTCGCAAGCCCAGCAAGCTTCCGGCCTGGCGTGCCGCGCGGTACGCGGGGAAACGCTGATATTCTGACGATAAGGAGACGCTCCCGTGGCAGAAAGACGCTTCGTGACCATCGATGGCAATGAAGCGACGTCGTCGATCGCCCACCTCTGCAACGAGGTGATGGCTATCTACCCGATCACTCCCTCCAGCGGCATGGGCGAGCTTACGGACGCCTGGGCGGCTGCCGGAAAGAAGAACATCTTCGGCACGATTCCGCACATTGTGGAGATGCAGAGTGAGGCGGGCGCCGCCGGCGCCGTTCATGGCTCGCTTCAAGCAGGTGCATTGACATGCACGTTCACGGCCTCTCAGGGCCTGCTGCTGATGATTCCCAATATGTTCAAGATCGCCGGGGAGCTCACCTCGACGGTGTTCCATGTCTCCGCGCGGACGGTGGCGACGCACGCGTTGTCGATTTTCGGCGATCATAGCGACATCATGGCCTGCCGCTCGACCGGCTGGGCCTTCCTGGCGGCCGACAGCGTTCAGGAGGCCCAGGATATGTCGCTTCTGGCATATGCCTCGACTCTCGAAACCCGCGTTCCCTTCCTCCACTATTTCGACGGGTTCCGGACCTCGCACGAAGTGAACAAGATCGAGGAGCTCGCCAGCGACGACGTCAAGGCGATGATCGACCTGAAGCTCGTCGAGGCGCATCGCAACCGCGCCTTGAATCCGGACAAGCCGAAGCTGCGGGGCACGGCCCAGAACCCGGACGTTTTCTTTCAGGCCCGCGAGGCGTGCAACCCGTTCTACGATCGGGTGCCCCAAATCGTCCAGGGCGTGATGGACAAGTTCGCCGCGCTCACCGGCCGGCAATACCACCTGTTTGACTACGTCGGCGCCGCCGACGCGGAACAGGTGGTCGTGTCGATGTGCTCCGCTTCGGGCGTGGTCGAGGAGGCCGTCGATTATTTGACCGCGCGGGGCGCGAAGGTCGGCCTGGTCAAGGTGCGGCTCTACCGGCCGTTCGACGCCGAGGCCTTCGCCAACGCCGTGCCGAAAACCGTCAAGACGCTGGCCGTGCTCGACCGGACGAAGGAGCCGGGCGCCTTGGGCGAGCCGCTCTACCTGGACGTGGTGGCCGCGCTGGCCGAGAGCTGGCCCGGCGCTCCGCCGCGGGTGATCGGCGGCCGTTACGGGCTCTCGTCGAAGGAATTCACGCCGGCGATGGTCAAGGCGGTTTTCGACGAGGCGGCCAAGGACGCCCCGCGGAAGCACTTCACCGTGGGCATCAAGGACGACGTGACGAATCTGAGCCTCGACTACGACCCGTCGTTCTCGACCGAAGCGGACGACGTGATCCGCGCCGTGTTTTACGGGCTCGGCAGCGACGGCACGGTCGGCGCGAACAAGAACTCGGTGAAGATCGTGGGAGAAAACACCCCGCTCTATGCCCAGGGCTACTTCGTCTACGACTCGAAGAAGGCCGGCTCGGTGACGGTCTCGCACCTGCGATTCAGCCCGCGGCCGATCAAGGGCTCGTACCTGGTCAGCAAGGCGAATTTCGTCGCCTGCCACCAGACGGTGTTCGTCGAGAAGCTCGACATGCTCTCGATCGCCGAAGAGGGGGCGACGTTCCTGCTGAACAGCCCCTTCGGCCCGGACGAGGTTTGGGATTCGCTGCCGATCGAGACGCAGCAGCAGATCATCGACAAGAAGCTGCAACTTTACGTGGTCGACGCCTACCGCGTGGCTCGCGAGGCGGAGATGGGGGTCCGCATCAACACGGTGATGCAGACCTGTTTCTTCAAGCTGGCCAAAGTCCTGCCCGCCGACGAGGCGATCGCGCGAATCAAGGACACGATTACGAAGACCTATGGCAAGCGCGGCGAGACGATCCTGAAGCGCAACTTCGCCGCCGTCGACGGCGCCTTAAGCGCGCTCCACAAGGTCGAGGTGCCGAGCCAGGTGACGTCGAAATTCCACCGCATCGCCGGTTTTCAGGGCGAGGCCGATCCGTTCGTCCACAATGTCCTCGGCGAGATCATGGCAGGCAACGGCGATCTCTTGCCCGTCAGCGCGATGCCGGTCGACGGCACGTTCCCCACGGCCACGACGCAGTACGAGAAGCGGTCGATCGCCTTGGACATTCCGATCTGGGACGCGGAGATCTGCATCCAATGCGGCCTCTGCTCGCTGGGCTGCCCCCACGCGGCGATCCGCATGAAGGCCTATCCGCCCGAAGCCCTCGAGGGAGCGCCGGCCGGTTTCGTGGCAACCGACTGGAGGGGGAAGGAATACCCGGGCTGGAAGATGACCGTCCAGGTGGCGCCCGACGACTGCACGGGCTGCGGTTTGTGCGTCGACGTCTGCCCGGCGAAGAGCCGCGAGGTGGCCAAGCACCGCGCGATCAACATGGAGCCGAAGCTCGACCACCTCGAGAAGGAACGGGACAACTACAAGTTCTTCCTCAGCATTCCCGACGTGGATCGGGCGACGGTCAAGGCCGACACGGTCAAGGGCTCGCAGCTGCTGCTCCCGCTGTTCGAGTACTCCGGGGCCTGTGCGGGCTGCGGAGAAACGCCCTACATTAAGCTGATCACGCAGTTCTTCGGCGACCGCATGCTGGCTTCAAACGCCACGGGCTGCTCGTCGATCTACGGCGGCAACCTGCCGAGCACGCCGTACTGCCAGAACGCCAACGGCCAGGGGCCCTCCTGGTCGAACTCGCTGTTCGAAGACAACGCCGAATTCGGCTTCGGCTACCGCCTGGCGATCGACCAGCAGATCGAGTACGCCACCGGGCTCTTGAAGAAGCTCGAGGGGCAATTGGGCGGCAACCTGGTGTCGGACCTGCTCTCCAACAAGCAGGAGACGGAAGAGGAAATTGCCCGGCAGCGGAAGGCGGTGTCCGAGTTGCGGCAGAAGCTGGAGGGAATCGACGATCCGGCGGCCAAGGCCCTGCTCGGTTCGGCCGATTTCCTGATCCGCCGCAGCGTATGGATCATCGGGGGCGACGGCTGGGCGTACGACATCGGCTACGGCGGCCTGGACCACGTGTTCGCCTGCGGCCGCGACGTGAACATCCTGGTGCTCGACACGGAGGTGTATTCAAACACCGGCGGGCAGGCCTCCAAGGCCACTCCGCGCGGCGCGGTCGCCAAGTTCGCCGCGGGCGGCAAGCCGAGCGGCAAGAAAGACCTGGGGATGATGGCGATGTCGTACGGCAACGTGTTCGTCGGCCAGATTTCCCTGGGCGCCAACCCGCTCCACGCGATCAAGACGATCCGCGCGGCCGAGGCCTATCGCGGCACTTCGCTGATCATCGCCTATGCCCACTGCATCGGCCACGGCATCAACATGACGGCCGGCATGTCGCTGCAAAAGGAGGCGGTGGCCTGCGGTTATTGGCCGCTGTATCATTTCGACCCGAACGCGGAGACCAACCCGTTCAGCCTCGACAGCAAGCCGCCCAAGGGCGCATTCAAGGATTTCGCCATGCAGCAGGCGCGGTTCGCGATGCTTGCCCGGGCGAAGCCCGAGGACTCGGAACGTCTGCTCCGATTGGGGCAGGAGGATATCAACAGGCGATGGAACCTCTATGAGCAGTTGGCGGCCACCACGCGCGGAGGCGGCAACGGCGAGGAAAAGCAGGAGGAAAAGGAGGTGCAGGCATGAGCGTTGATCTTCGCACGAAATACCTCGGTTTGCAGCTAAAGAATCCCCTGGTCGTGGCTGCGTGCCCTTTGACCCAGTCGATTGACAACCTCAAACGGCTGGAAGAGCACGGTGCCGCGGCGGCCGTCATGCCCTCGCTCTTCGAGGAGCAGATCACCCACGAGGAGGTGGAATTTTCTCGCGCCCACGATTTCGGCACGGAAAGCTTTGCCGAATCGCTCACCTACTTTCCCGAACCGGCCGAGTACCGCGCCACGCCCGACATCTACCTCGACACGATCCGCGACGCCAAGAAAGCCGTTTCGATGCCGATCATCGGCAGCCTCAACGGCGTCTCGCGGGGCGGCTGGACGGAGTACGCACGGCGGATCGAGGAAGCGGGGGCCGATGCCCTCGAACTGAACATCTACCTGATTGCGGCCGACATGAACCTGTCCGGCTCCCAGATCGAGGAGAAATACCTCGAGCTGGTCGCCGCGGTGAAGCAATCGCTGTCGATCCCGCTGGCCGTCAAGGTCGGGCCGTATTTCAGCTCTCCCGGGCACATGGCCAAGCGGATCGCCGAGGCGGGCGCCGATGGGCTCGTGCTCTTCAACCGGTTCCTCCAGCCCGACATCGATCTGGAAGACCTGGAGATTTCCCCCAAGCTCAAGCTGAGCAATCCGTACGAGCTCTTGCTGCCCCTCCGCTGGGTCGCGATCCTCCATGGCCGCGTCAGCGCGTCGCTGGCCCTGACCAGCGGGATTCACGACGCCAAGGGCCTGATCAAGGCCCTGCTGGCCGGCGCCGACGCCGGCATGGTCGCCTCGGCGCTTTACCAGGGGGGCCTGGAAAAGGCTGCCACGATCCTCGGCGGACTGGCCGAGTGGATGGCGGAAAAGGAGTATGTCTCCGTCGAGCAGCTCAAAGGCAGCATGAGCCAGGAGAATTGCCCCGATCCGGCCGCCTTCGAACGCGGCAACTACATGAAGGCCCTGACGACGTTCGCCGGAGAACCGATCTAAACCGGCGGGCCGCGGATGTTGGCGGAAGCGCGGGCTTGCGAACCTGGCGGTTCGCAGGCCCGCCTTATCGGCGCGGATTCGGCAAAGACATAACACGCATCGGCTGTTAGAATCGTCGGTTATTGGCCACTCCTCGAATTTGATCCTTGTTGATGACCTCCACTCCGACCCTGATCACCGCCTACCTCGCGCTGTTCGCCGCGGTTGGCTTTGCGGCGATTTTTGTCGCGCTCGTGCTGGGGTCCTTCCTCCGGGCAAAGAACCGGACGGCGGAGAAGCTCGAAATCTACGAATGCGGCGAGCCGCCGATCGGCAGCGGCTTTGCCCAATTCGACCTGCGGTTTTACGTCGTCGCCCTGCTGTTCTTGATCTTCGACGTCGAGGTTGCCCTGTTCTTCCCCTGGGCGACCGTTTTCGGCAAAGCGACCCAGTTGAGCGACCCCCGCCTCGCCGCCGAGCCGGCCCGGTCGGCGGCCGTCGAGCAAAAGCTCCTTGAGCTCGGCGCTCCGCGATCGGCCCTGATCGGGTCCGCGGACCCGGCCGCGCAAAGTCGCCAGACGGCGGAGATCGCCGGCTGGCTCGGCGCGGCCGCGATCATCGACATCGGCGTGTTTTTCGCCGTGCTGATGGTGGGCTTCGCCTACGTTTGGCGGCGCGGCGACCTGGATTGGGTAAGGGCCGTCCGGGCGCCGCCGATCGACCGCCCGCCCGCCCCGCCCCAATGACACCAACGAACGAATTTGCACAAGAAGCATCTCCATGGAGATCGGCCTGATCCTTGACAGACTCAAGCAGCAGTTCGGCGAGCGGATTGTCGGCGCCGACCTGGAGGCCGCCGATCCCTGGATCGAGATCGCTCCGACGGCGCTGGCGGAGGTTGCGCGATTGCTGCGCGACGATCCGGCGCTGCGGTTCGATTACCTGCACTGCATCACGGGCGTCGACTACGTGCAACCCGACGCGAAGAAGGCGAAGAACTTCCCCTGGGAGGTCCACTTCGAATTGCTCTACCACCTTTCCAGCATGGCGCACGGCCACCGGCTCGTGCTGCGGGTCGCGCTGCCGCGGTGGCAGGGAGGCGTCGAAGGGCAACTGCCGGAGGTCCGAACCGTTTCCGACGTCTGGCGGACCGCCGACTGGCACGAGCGCGAAGTGTACGATCTTTCGGGCGTCCGGTTCGCGGGCCACCCGGACCTTCGCCGCATCCTCTGCCCGGAGGATTGGGAAGGCCACCCGCTGCGGAAAGACTACAAGATGGCGGAAGAGTATCACGGGATTCGCACGAGGTAGCGCCTGATGGCGGTTGAACGAGTCGATCCCGAGTTGGTCGAGTTCGACGTCCGCACGGACGAGATGCTGATCAACATGGGTCCCCAGCACCCGAGCACCCACGGCGTGTTGCGGCTCGTGCTGCGGACTGACGGCGAAGTGGTTTCCAGTGTCGTTCCTCATATCGGCTATCTCCACCGCTGCGCGGAAAAGATCGGCGAGAACGTCAGCCCGAGACAGTGGATTCCGTACACCGACCGGATGGATTACCTGGCGGGGATGAACATGAACCTCGGCTGGGCGATGACGGTCGAGAAGCTGATGGGCCTGGAAGTCTCGGAGAAGACGCGGCACGTGCGCGTGATGGTCTGCGAACTGAACCGGATCGCCAGCCACCTGGTGGCGGCGGGCACCTACGGCCTCGACCTGGGCAGTTTCACGCCGTTTCTCTACTGCTTCCGCGAGCGCGAGAAGATCCTCAACCTGTTCGAGGCCGTCTGCGGCGCGCGGCTGACTTACAGCTACATCGTGCCCGGCGGGCTGATCGCCGACCTGCCGCCGGGTTGGCTCGAGGCGTGCGAGCGGTGTCTTTCCGAGCTGGAAGCGGTGGTGCCGGAACTGCACGCGGTGCTGACGAGCAACGAGATTTTTATTCGCCGCACGGCGGGAGTCGGCGTCTTGAGTCCGGAGATGGCGATCGACTACGGCTGCTCCGGCCCCGTGCTCCGCGGCAGCGGCGTGAAGTGGGACTTGAGGCGCGACGGCCAGCCGAGCGTCGCCGGAATGTACGAGGATTACCGGTTCGAGGTGATTGCCCAGGCGGGCGGCAGCTACCCGCGAGACCAGGAGTATCCGCCGGTCCCGCCAGCGGCCGTCCTCGGCGACTGCTGGCATCGCTTCTATGTCCGCATGCTCGAAGTGGTCCAGTCGATCGGCCTGGTCCGCCAGGCGATGGAGAAGTACCGCCGCTCGGCGGATGCGGTGAGCGAACCGATCAAGATCACGCAGAAACTGCCCAGGGGCGAGGCCTACCTGGAGACGGAGGCCCCCAAGGGACAGATGGGATTCCTCGTGATCGGCGACGGCACGGCGATCCCCTGGCGGGTGCGGGCGCGGAGCAGCAGTTTCTGCAACCTCTCCGTGCTGCCCGAAATCAGCCGCGGATGCTTGCTGGCCGACATCCCGGCGATTCTCGGCTCGCTCGACATCGTTTTGGGGGAGATCGACCGCTAGGCCAACGACCCGCAGTGCGCCCCCGGGCGGGACGCGTGGGATGCGAGAACGAATGATTGCCGAATACCTGACAACCCGATACGGACTGCCCGGGTGGCTCGCTTACGGCGGAGTGGCGCTCGTCCAGTGCCTGATCCTGCTCGGGATCATGATGTTCGCGGCGGCCTTGTTCACCTGGATGGAACGGAAGGTCGCCGGGCGGATTCAGGATCGCCTCGGGCCGACCCGCGTCGGCGGCCGCTTCGGCTGGCTGCAATCGGTGGCCGACGGCATCAAGCTGCTCGCGAAGGAAGACTTGATCCCCAAGGAGGCCGATGCGGTCCTCTTCCGCCTTGCCCCGTACATCAGCTTCTGCGCTGCGTTCTGCGTTTACCTGGTGCTGCCGTTTTCCAACGGGTGGGTCGCCCAACACTTGAACGTAGGCGTGTTCTTCATCGTCGCGGTCGCCGGGCTGGAGGTCTTCGGCGTGATCCTCGGCGGCTACTCCTCGGGATCCAAATGGTCGCTTTACGGCGCGATGCGCGAGGCCGCCCAGGTCGTCAGCTACGAAGTGCCGCTGGGACTGTGCGTGGTGATCCCCGTGATGGTCGCCGGCACGCTGGACCTGGTGGCGATCGGCAACATGCAGCGGGGCTGGGGGGTGAACTGGCTGGTCTTTCACAATCCTTTCCTGTTCATCACATTTTTCATTTACGCACTCTGCACGGTGGCGAGCACGAACCGCGCCCCGTTCGACCTGGCCGAGGCGGAAAGCGAGCTGGTGGCCGGGTTCCTGACCGAGTATTCCGGATTCCGCTGGAGCGTGTTCTTCATGGCCGAGTACGGCTCGATGTACGCGATGAGCGGCCTGGGGTCGATCCTCTTCCTCGGCGGGTGGCACGGGCCGATTCCCGTGGCCGAGATGCTCGGGCTGACCTACGCCAACCATGCCGTGCTCGGCTGGTTGGGCGACCTTCTGGGCGCCTGCAACTTCCTCTTCAAGGCGTTTCTCGGCGTGGCGTCGATGATGTGGCTACGCTGGACGCTGCCCCGACTGCGGATCGACCAGGTGATGACCACCTGTTTGAAATACTGCGTGCCCCTGGCCGCCGCGATGTTCGTCGGCACGATGCTTTGGACGTATGCGCTGCCGGGCGGTTTGCTGCCGCGCTCCACGCCGATGGGCGCCGTGGCCGAAGCGCCCCCCTGGACGGCCCCCCGCGCCGCGCGAGGTGAGTAACCGTGATCAATTGGCACACATTCTTCTTCATGCTCTTCGCCACGATCACCTGCGCGTTTGCCGTGGCCGTGGTGGTCAGCGCCAACGTCGTGCGGATGGCCGTCTGCCTGATCGCCTCGCTGGCCGCCGTGACCGGCCTGTATTTTCTGGCGGCCGCCGATTTCGTCGCCGCGATGCAATTGATGATCTACGTGGGCGGCACCCTCGTGCTGCTCGTTTTCGGCGTGATGCTGACGGCCCGGGGCCCCTTCGTCTCAATGAAAATCACTCCGGCCAATTGGCTGATGGCCGGACTGGCCGGCGGGGCGCTGTTGATCCTGCTGCTTTGCGCCGCGGTGAGCGTCGATGCCTGGAAGACCGCCGCCGTCGCCGAGTCGGCGGCCGGCCGCGAAGGGGGCCACACCGTCGCGCGGATCGGCATGGCCCTGCTGGGGCTCCGCGTCGATGCCCTCGAACAACCGAATCCGGCGCTGCGCGGCGGCATGGCCGGCTACCTGCTGCCGTTTGAAATCATTTCGGTCCATCTGCTCGTGGTGCTGGTCGGCGCCGCACACCTCGCCCGAGCGCGGCGGACGAAGAAACCCATCGAACCCCCTTCGGGCACGTCCCGTGCTGCTTGACCACCAACGAACCTGCGAAATCGTTTGAACGCCATGCCGCTGCTCAACCAACCGGTCAGCTTGTCCCACTATCTCGTCGTCGGCGCGATCCTGTTCGCCTGTGGAATCCTCTGCATGGCGACGAAGCGAAACGCGATCGGCGTGCTGATGGGAGTCGAGCTGGTGCTCAACGGCGCGGCGGTGAATTTTGTCGCTTTTTCCGCGCCGTTTCTCCGCGGCGACGCCGAGCTCGCCCTGGGCTTGGACGGGCACTTGATGACCCTGTTCGTGATCGTCCTGGCGGCGGCGGAGGCGGCGGTCGCCCTGGCGATCGCCCTCTGCTACTACAACACCCACGCTACAATCGACGTCGACGAGGGGGATGAACTGAGAGGCTGATGGAACTCGCCAGATTGGTACCGCTGTTGCTGCTCTTCGCGTGGCTGCTGCCCCTGGGGTCGTTCGCGGCGATCGTGTTTGCCGGGCCGCGGATGGGCCGCGGCGGCCACAAGGCGGCCTATCTCGCCACCGGCGCGATCGGGGCCGCCTTGGTTCTCTCGCTCGCCGCCCTGGGCGCCTGGCTTTGGCATCACCCCCTGGCGGCGGATTCGCAGGCTGCCGCGCCCCTCTCCGGCGATTGGTACACCCTGGCCGAGTTCGGCAAGCTGCGGCTGGCGATCGGCTACTATATCGACGCCCTGACCCTGGGCATGTTCGTCATGGTCACGCTGATCTCGACCTGCATCCACGTGTATTCCATCGGATACATGCACGAGGAGCTGGGCGAGGTGACCGACCCCCTGGTGCGCGGATCGGATGGCGGACCGCTGGTCCGGCCGGGCCGATTTCCCCGCTTCTTCCAGTACCTCTCGCTGTTCTGCTTCAGCATGTTGGGGCTGTGCGTCGCCGGCAATATCGCCATGGTGTTCGTGTTCTGGGAACTGGTCGGCATCTGCTCCTACCTGCTGATCGGGTTCTACATCGAGCGGCGTTCGGCCTCGACGGCGGCGAACAAGGCGTTCATCGTCAATCGCGTGGGCGATTTCGGCATGATCGTCGGGATCATGATCCTGCTGGGAGGGCTGGGCACGTTCGCGTTCGGCGACCATCTCGGCGCCGGTGGGAAGGTCGAGCCGGGAATCTTCAGCCAGGTGCGGCCCGCAAGCGCGGAGCACGGCCTGGTCGTGCCCGACGGGCTGGTGCGGATGGCGGCGGCGGACCGGCTGGCGGCCGTCTACGCCTCGATGCCCAGCGCGGACGCCGCGGAAGAGGAGATCGCCCGCCAGATTCCCCAACTGCGGAGAGCCGGTTACGGCTACTGGCTGTTGATCCTCGCCGGGCTGGGAATCTTCTGCGGCTGCGTGGGCAAGAGCGCGCAGTTTCCGCTGCACGTCTGGCTGCCGGACGCGATGGAGGGCCCCACCCCGGTCAGCGCCTTGATCCATGCGGCGACGATGGTCGCCGCCGGCGTGTACCTGGTCGGCAGGTTCTATCCCGTCTTCGCGCCCGAGGTGCTCCTGGTGATTGCCGTCACCGGCTGCATCACGCTTTTCCTGGCGGCCACGATCGCGATCGCGGCCACGGACATCAAGCGGGTGCTGGCCTATTCGACGGTCAGCCAGCTCGGCTACATGATGTTTTCCTTGGGGGTGGGCGGATGGGCCGCCGGCCTGTTCCACTTGTTCACCCATGCCTGCTTCAAGGCCCTGCTGTTCCTCTGCTCCGGCTCGGTGATCCACGCCTGCCACACCAACGAGATGACCGAGATGGGCGGGCTGCGGAAGAAGATGCCCTGGACCGCGGGGACGATGCTCGCCGGATGCTTGGCGATTTCCGGAGCGGGCATCCCGCTGTTGATCGGCCTGAGCGGCTATCATTCGAAGGACGCGATCCTGGCCCAGGCGTTTTCCTTCGCCAGGCACGCGCCGGCCCACGGCTGGCTGTTCTACGTCGCCGCCGCGGGGGCGGCGATCACGGCGTTTTACATGTTCCGCCTCTGGTTCATGACCTTCGCCGGCAAGCCGCGGGTGGAGCATATCTACGACCACGCCCACGAGTCGCCGGCGGTGATGATCGTCCCCCTGGTGATCCTCGCGGCGTTTGCGATCGGCGCCGGCTGGACGCTCCCGGTGGTCAACTGGGGACTGCCGGAATTACTCGAACAGGCCCGGCCGCTGGGCACCGCCGAGGGCTTTCCCGAGGCGCGGACGATCGCCGGCCTGGTGATTCCGGCGGAGCATTACTCCCACGAGCCGGCACTGCACAGGATCGTCTCGCTGGCCGCCTTCGCCGCGGCGCTTGTGGGTTTTCTGATTGCCGTCGCGTTTTACGGGCTCCGGCTGCTCAGCGCCGAGGCCGCGCGGCGATGGTTCGCCCCGGTCCACTGGCTGCTCGTCCACAAGTGGTTCTTCGATGAGCTTTACGACGCCGTGTTCGTCAAACCCGCGCTGTTCCTGGCACGGCAGGCCGCCGAGATCGACCGCGGCGTGATCGACTGGGCGGCCGACGGCTCCGCCAGGCTCTGCGTGCTGATCGCGCGGATCGACGACTGGCTCGACCGCTGGATCGTCGACCGCTTCGTCAACGGGCTGGCCCGCTGGACATGGCGGCTGGGGCTCGCCTTGCGGCCGCTCCAATCGGGCCAGTTGCGGCAATACGTGGTGATGATCGCCGTCTCCACGGTCACGATATTCATTCTCGTCAGCATCTACAGGAATTACGCCCTCCTGCCCTGAGACGGGGCAGCGCGCGAGCGGCATGAGCATTTTTGGACAGAAACAACGGCCTGATGTTGACGGCCAAAGGCTAACGCGACCATGACACTGACCAGTCCACCGATCCTGCTGAGCCTGATCGTCTTTCTTCCCGCGCTGGGGGCCTTGCTGGTAGGCTTGTCGCCCAAGGGGCGCGACGATCTGGCCAAACAGATATCGCTTGCCTTCACGGTCATCGTCCTGGCGCTGACGGTCTACGTGGCGATCCCGGCGCCAGCCGATCCCGGCGCGATCGCGCCGAGCGGCCCCGAAACCTCGTCGCGATTCGTGGTCGGCGCGAGCCAGATGCAGCGGGCGTTCAGCATTCCCTGGATCGAGTCGTTCGATATCTATTACGCGCTGGGGATCGACGGGATCAGCCTGCCGCTGGTGCTGCTGACGTCTTTCTTGAGCGTGCTGGCGATGGCGGCGAGCTGGAGCATCAGCCGGCACGTCAAGGCC
>JAMOAF010000286.1 GCA_023621895.1 Planctomycetota bacterium | reverse complement strand
TCCAACCGCTCGAGGTCTTCCAGAATGAACCGCTTGCTCGCCAGGTAGAGCCCGCCGCCGACGCGGGCGAAGAACACCCGCCATTTCACCGGCCCAAAGGCAATGCTGTAGCAACGCACCGGCGGGCTCGTGCCCGAGAGCGGCGAGCGGTAGAAGTCCATCTCCAGGTCGAGCCATCCCCGCCCGTCGCGGGAGCGGGCGATTTCCGCCAGGTAGACGTCGAGCCGCTCGAGCGTCCGGTCGACGAGCTCCGCATCTCGGACCGGCAGGGCCACATACACCGGCGCATTGAGCGATGCCACCAGAAAGCTGACGGGGTAGACGTCATCGTCGATCGCGCCGCGGCCTCCGCGGAAGTTCCGCACCATTTCGCCCAAGAACTCGGTGAGGTTGAAATCGAACATCGGAGAGGCGTCGTAGACGTGCATGCCCACCTGGTTGCCGATCCCGTCATAGAGAAAACGCAACAACAGGTCGGCGTCGTCCTCCGTCACGGGACGCGGCAATCGGTTGCCGAAGATCGTCGCGCCAGCGAGCTTGGCGCGGAGAACCTCCCTGGCCTCTTCCGGCTTGTTGAACCGGGCGGCCACGCTGAAAACGTTGCGGTCGGGAACAGGCAAGGCGTCGAGCGGCTCGGGCTCGCCGCCCAGGGACTGCGCCAGACCCGTGTAGAGCGAGTTGTCGATCAGCGGCAGGATGATCGTCTCCACGCGGTATTGCTCCGGCGTCACCTGCACGCGAATCGCGATCGGATCGAAGAACCGCCGCCAGTATTGGCTGTAGCGGGCGACGAAGTCCTGGTACTGCGCGGCCTCCTGGGGCGTCGCCGAGCCGAGCGCGATCTCGCAGCACGGCGTCAGTGATTCCGCGCAACCGTGGTGCGAACAGGCGGCCGTGACGCCGTCTCCAGCCAGCGCGTATCGGCCGCCGTCGGGGCAACGATACTTGCCCTGGCCGAACAGGCCGGGCGCGCAGCCGCCGCTGGCCAGCTCTTCAAGCGACTTGGGCGCCCGTCCGGTCTGCGTCTGAAAGAGCATCGCGCCGTGGCCGATCATCCGCAGATGGTTGTAGCAGAGCATGCGGCGCTGGGAGGTGAGTTTCAACTCCGGCCCGACGATCCGGCGGATGAACGGGTCGGAAAGATAGATCAGGCCGTCTTCCTCCTTGGCGCCGAGCGGCATCAGCGTGCGGATGTACTTGTACTCGGTCGTTTCTCCGAGCCGCCGCACCGGCTTGCCGTCGCCCGTCTTGCCCAGGATCGCGGCCACGACCCGCTCCAGCGCCGCGCCGGAGTTGCTGCGAACGTGCAGGTCGGGTTTCGGGTAGGCGGAAAAGACGCAGATCGACCGATCGGGCGTGCTCACGCTCACGTAGGGCACTCCGAGCACGTTGCCGGTCGTCCGCACGGCGCCGGGCCGCGACTTCTCCGCCGCATCGAGAAATCCGTCCATGCGAAGCTGGAAAACCTGCGGCTGTTTGACCGCGAAGAGAACCGTCGTGTCGCTGCCAGCGCGAAAGTAAAGATCGCTGCCGGTGATTGCGATCTCTTCAACAACCATGTCGTAGAAGGGCCGCGTGATCGGGTCGGTCTGGATGGCCAACTGCGTCTTCAGCCGCGAACTGGTCAGGCTGGTGGTGGCGTTGCCGATTGTCTGGGCGAACATGTGGGCCCCCCAGCGGTCGCCCAGCTCGACGACCTGGAGCAGCTTCTCCACGGAGCCAAACCGCACGAAGTACTGGTCGTCGGGCACGCACAGGGCCAGGCGTGAAACCTCGGGCCGTTTGCCGGCAACCGACTGGGCCGCGAGCATCTTGCCCCAGGGGTGGCTCTTGACCTCCGGGCCCCGGAGCGTGGCCACCTTGACGGTCTCCTTCGCCCGGACGCCCATCTCGCCCACCAGGCCCGCTCCCTCGCCTTGCATGGCGTCCATCTGGAGCGTCTCCTGGATCGCATGAGCGGCGCTGAACAGGGCGAACAGGCTGGCATTCCGATCCGGCTGGCTCTGCCAGCGCCGATTCAGCTGGCGAAGCTGCTCGGCAACCTCGTTCTGCTTGCCCTCGTTGTGGCCGAGTTGCAGGGCGACGTACTGCAAGTACGGGTCGTCCGGGTGGAGGATCATCTGCTGGCTCGCTTCGTCCAGCGTCCAAGGCGTGGGCCGGGAAGCCGCCTGCCCGCCGAGGATTCGATCGGCGGCAGGCCCCCCCACAAGGGCACATGCGAGGGCAACGATGCACCACGGTTTTCTAGCCATCAGCGTGTCTCCCATTGTCTGAGATTTCTCGAGCGGACTGACCGGCAGCAAGTGCGCACACCCGCCACTGTTGGTCAAGGCTCGATCCGCCGCGAATTATAACGCGGCGGGCCAAGAAAAGGGGGAATCGGCAGTCGTGCGCCCTGAATTGCCGCACTCCGAAGCGAGGCTCCGCGCCCAATTCAAAGGCCGCAAAGCGGCCAAAAGCGGCGATCAGTCGCCGCACTCCGAAGCGAGGCTCCGCACCCAACTCAAAGGCCGCAAAGCGGCCAAAAGCGGCGATCAGTCGCCGCACT
>JAMOAF010000433.1 GCA_023621895.1 Planctomycetota bacterium | reverse complement strand
AACGGTTTTCGTGGACAAGGCTTCGACCAGCCCGATCGAAGACGGCACGCTGGCAAATCCTTACAAGACGATCAACAGGGCATTCACCCAGGCCGGCGCCCCGGATACGATCATCCGGATTCTGGGCAACAATTTCTACAACGATGATCCCGACAATCTCTCGACCTACAGCGACAACCAGCCCTACCAGATCGGCACGAACCCCGACACGACCCTAGCGCTGGCCGACGGCCGGACGATGGAGATTCCCCAGGGCGTGACCGTGATGATCGACGCCGGAGCGGTCTTCAAGCTCTCGGGCGCGAATATCGACGTGGGCAGTTCGGCGGAGGGGATCGACCGCAGCGGCGGAGCCCTCCAGGTGCTCGGCACGCCTGAACACTCGGTCATGTTCACCTCGTTCCGCGACGCCCAGATCGGCGTGGACATCGATCCGTCGAACAAGGCGCCGGACAAGGGGAACTGGGGCGGCCTCGTCTTCCGCAACGAGTTGGACTACGACTTCGTCGAAGACTACAACCCGGCGAGCGGCCTGCCGCCCCGCGAGGTTCTCGAGACGCAGGGGATCTTCCTGAACTACGTCAACCATGCCAACATCCGCTACGGCGGCGGCGAGGTCTCGGTGAACGGCGTGCGCTCCGTGTACGCGCCGATCCACATGATCGAAGCCCGGCCCACCGTCACCCAGAATACGATCATCAAGAGCGCCGACGCGGCGCTTTCGGCCGATCCGAACAGCTTTGCCGACACGCGATTCCAGAGCTGGAACGTCGTGGCGCCGTGGACCGCCGACTACGACCGCGTCGGCCCGGAAGTCCGCGGCAACACGATCGTCGAAAACTCGATCAACGGGATGTTCGTGCGGATTTCGACGGGCCCCGGCCAGCCGATTGACAAACTGGAGGTGCCCGGCCGCTTCGACGATTGGGATATCGTCCACGTGATCGCCGAGAACCTGTTTGTCAAGGGCACGCCGGGCGGCCCGGTGCTCACCGCGCGGACCAATCCACTCGTGCTCCTCGATTCCAGCCACATCCAGGCGATTGCCGCCAGCGACGCCGCCACCGGGGCGGTGCTGATCCCCGACCAGGCCACTTTCGCGATCTACGACGGCAGCACCCGCGTGGTCTTCGAGTTCGACCTGGGCGCCGGCATCACGCCCGGCCACGTGGCGATTTCGTACACTCTGGCCGACACGGCCGCCGAGATTGCCGCGGCGATCCGCGCGGCGATCAAGCAGGCACGCGAGGAGAACGGCCTGGATATCGACGTGAATCTCGCCGAGACCGGCGAGGTGGTCACGCTTACCAATACGGGACCGGTTGTCCAGATCGAGGGATTTGGCACTTACGAGGCGCGGCTCGATGCCCGGCTGCACATCGATCCGGGCCTGATGGTCAAGCTCGACGGTTCGCGGATCGAGATGGAGATGGGGTCGCAGTTGATTGCCGAGGGTCGCCCCGGCGCCGACGAGGGGGCGCCCGGCTACAAGGTGATTCTCACCTCGCTCCTCGACAGCCGCTACGGCGCCGGCGGGACGTTCAATACGAGCTCGATCACCAGCGGGCACGTGGCTGAGCCGGGCAACTGGGGCGGGCTGTACTTTGCGCCCACCTCCAGCGGCAGCATCGACAACGCGATCATCGCCTACGGCGGCGGAACAACGCCGATCGGCGGCGGGTTCGCAAATTTCAACCCCGTGGAGATCTACCAGGCCGACGTCCGCATTGCCAGGTCCCGGTTTGAGAACAACGACGCGGGGGTCGCGGGCGACCGCGACGGGCACGGGCCCAGTAGCGCGGCGACGATCCAGGTCCGCGGCGCGCAGCCGATCCTGGTCGCAAACGATTTCATCGACAACCTCGGCGCGGTCGTCAGCATCGACGTCAACGCGCTCGCCTCGGAAACCGTCGCCGACTGGGGGCGGAGCACGGGCCTGGCGTCGCTCTACACGCAGTATGCCGCCAATCGCGGTCCGATGATCCGCTCGAACCGCATGACCAACAACGGCACCAACGGCATGGAAGTCCGCGGCGGCATCCTCACGACCGAGTCGGTCTGGGACGACACCGACATCGTGCACGTCGTCTACGACGAGATCGTCGTGCCGAACTACCACCATGAGGGCGGCCTGCGCCTGCAAAGCAGCAACCAGGAAAGCCTGGTCGTCAAGCTCTTCGGAGCCAGCGCCGGCTTCACCGCTTCCGGCGATCCCCTCGAAATCGAAGACCGCATCGGCGGCACGCTACAGATTCTCGGGCAGCCGGGCCAGCCCGTCGTGCTCACCTCGCTGAGAGACGACGCGGTCGGCGCGGGCTTCACGCTCGCCGGACTGCCCCAGACCGACACCAACAACGACGGCGACGCCACCACCGCGCAGCCGGGCCAGTGGCGGAGCGTCCGGCTCGACGCCTACAGCAACGACCGCAACGTGGCCGTCGTCAACGAGGTGGAACTGCCCAGCGGGGTCACCGAGGACGCCAACTGGCTGCCGGGCAGGGCCCAGAACCTCGGCAGCCTGGCCCCCGCCGAGAAGGCCGGCGACGACAAC
>JAMOAF010000226.1 GCA_023621895.1 Planctomycetota bacterium | reverse complement strand
GCTTCCTCTAGCGTTCTTGCGAGGTTTAGAGTCCTGGGGCGGAGTCGCCGGCAGGGAAAGCCACGAAGGGCGACGCCGCCGTTTCGCCGGTCATTGTAGCGGACCCCGTCGCGGCTGGGAACGGCCGGAGAAACCGCTCGGTTTGGCCGCTGGACGAAGTCTGTCGCGGCCAGGCAACGACTTTAGGGATCGGGCAACCGCTGCGGGGGCAAAGCCACGCCGAGACTGCCGATTGTACCGATAATGCGGAAGCGAGCGGGTTGTGAAAACGTTTCCTGCCGCCTCTGCCGATTCTGACGAAGAAACGTGTTGTTCGTCAGATTCCCTGACTGCCGATTCTCCGGCCGGCAGCGGCGAAACAGGCCATCCGCGGACGCTCCTGTCCGCGGCGGTCGGACCGCGATCTTCCGTGATTGCGGCGGCAGGGGATCGGGGCGTTTTTCGGCAAGCTCGGACTTTCGTCTGAATTTGAGGTTCCCATGGCCAGCCTGCGAGTATTTGGCGTCGCGGTCCTGTTGATTGCCGGCCAACTGCCGGCCAGTGAGATTCCATCGATGGCGCCCGAGATCCCCGGGAACGACGCTCTATTTTATCGAATTCAACAGCTTGAGGCGGAAACGCAGATGCTACGGGCCGAGCTCGGCCAGGCAAGCGCCCGGCAAGTGCCGCCGGCCACGGCCGGCGGGCCGCGATTCTCGACGGTATCCAGCCTGGCGGCTGAAAGGACACCCGAGTACGTCACCCGCGAGGAGGTCAAGGACCTTGCCTGGAAGAAAGGCGACTTCAAGATCGTGCCCTACGGCATTCTCTGGGGCGCCGCGGCCTACGAAACATCGCGGACTTACCTGGGCGACTACAGTCTTTGGGCAATCTCCCCCGAAGACGAAGGCGAAGACGCCTTCCACGTCGGGGCCAGGTCGACGCGGCTTGGAATCGACGTGTCCGGCCCCGAACTGCCCTGGTTCTGCGGCGCCAAGAGCGGGGGAAAGGTCGAACTGGACTTTCAGGGCTCGTTCGCGATCGAGAACAAGCCGACGGTCCTGCTCCGCCACGCTTACTGGGAGGTCCAGAACGACGATTATCGACTCCTCGTCGGTCAAACCTGGGACGTGATCTCCCCGCTCGTGCCCGGAACGATCATGTATTCGGTCTATTGGTGCGCCGGCAACATCGGCTACCGCCGCCCGCAGGTCCGCTATGAACGCTACTTCGACGTCAGCGATGCCTGGCAGATTCAATGGCAATCGTCGCTCAACACGGACGCATCGAGCGACCTGACCACCGGCGTACTGGCCGACGGCGACCATGCCGGATGGCCGATCATCGAGATGCGCGTCGGATCGACCGTCGGGCGGACCCGCCCGGTGAGCTTCGGGCTGTCCGGCCACGTGGGAGAGTCGATTTACGATTTCCCCTTTGCCGACGACGTGGCCCGGCCCACCTGGTCGGTTTGCGCCGACGTGAAGGTGCCGATCACCGACCGCCTCGGTTTCCAGGGTGAATTCTTCACCGGAACGGACCTGAAGACCTTCCTGGGAGGAATCAACCAGGGGGTTGATATCGGCGGCACTTACGACGCCATCCGATCGACCGGCGGTTGGTTCGAGTTCTGGTACGACTGGACCCCCCGCTGGCACAGCCACGTGGGCTACTCGATCGACGATCCGGTTGACGGGGACCTCTCGCTTCCGATCGGCCGCACCTTCAACCAGGTCTACTGGGGCAACATCACCTGCGACGTGACGAAGAAGTTCCAGCTCGGCTTCGAAGTCGGCCAGTGGAGGACGCTGTTCGTCGATCGCGAGGCGGCCGACTCCACACGGTTCGAGTTTGCCGGGAAATACGGGTTCTGAAGCGCGGTTCCAGGCCGCGGATTGCGGAAAGACGCGAAGTCACGGCAAGGGCGGAGCGACCGGTTCCCGTTGCCCCCCGGACCGTTGGAATCTGTCCCCCGGGCGGGTATACTCCTGTTTCCGCGGCGCGATGGCGCCCCCCCAGCCCGACGCCGTTGGCAAGCGCCCCACTTTCCACTCGGGAAATTCCGTCCGCCTGCCGCTCTTGGCGGGACTTGAATCCGCAAGCGCAAGAAACAATCAAACAGGAGAGACCCATGGCTTCAGGATTACCCGATTATGTCGCGTCGGCGCAACCGGTGCCCAAGGAGAAGCGCATCCCCTGGTTCAGCAGCACGGCCCAGACCTATGCCGGGATCATGCTCTGGTTCGTCTTCTGGCAGGACGTGCCGGTCGGCGCCGGCATCGATCCGGCCAAGGGCGAGTTCAGCCTGTTCGCGGGCGGGACTTTGGCCCAGGGGCTGGGCGTGGCGCTGCTCGGCGTGGTGCTGGCCGCGCTCGTCTGCCATTTCCTCTTCTATCTCGTGCCGGGGATGCTCGGCATGAAGACCGGCCTGCCCCTCTATATTGTCGGAACGAGCACCTACGGCGTGACTGGCGGATTCTTGATGCCCGGCTTCCTCATGGGTCTGCTCCAGTTCGGCTGGTTGGCCGTCAACGCCTATTTCTCGGCGATGCTCCTGGCCGGCACGTTCGGGCAAGCCGCCGGGTCGGCGGCCCACCTGGCGATCGGCATCGTCTGGGCGATCGTCGCCGCGTTTGTCGGCCTGAAGGGCATCCAGTACGTGGCCAAAGTCGCCACGTTCCTCCCCTTGATTCCGCTGGTCATCCTCGTCATCCTGCTGGTCTCGACGATCGGCGGCGTCGGCAGTTTTGACCCGGGTGCCGCCGTGGCGGCCGGAACGGCAAAAGTTGTCGACGCCGGCGGCAAGCAGCTCTCGGCGACCCCCCCGCTCTCCCTGTTCCACGTCATCGCGGTGATCGGCGCCTACATTGTCGGCTTCTTCGCCACGGCCGGCGCGGCGGGTTGCGACTTCGGCATGAACAACCGCGACGCCAAGGACGTCCAGCTCGGCGGCCTGGTTGGGATCGCCTTGGCAACAATTTTCGCCGGCGGCATCTCGCTGCTGGCCGTGGCCGGCGCCCAAGGGCTCGGCAAGGCCGGCGCCGACCTGGCCGTGCTGCGAACCACCAGCCTGATGGGTTCGATTCTCAGCCCACAAATGGCGAAAACCTTTATGTTCCTGCTGGCGGTCGCCGCTTTCCCGCCGGCATGTTTTTCGTCGTTCATCGCGGCCAATAGTTTCAAGACGACGCTGCCGAAGGTCAATCCGTTCATCACCTGCGGCCTGGGCACGGCGGGATCCGTTGCCCTGGTCATCTCCGGCTACGCCGGGAACGCCGCCGGCGTGTTTACGATCATCGGCGCTTCGTTCGGCCCGGTCTGCGGGGCGATCGCGGCCGACTATCTGCTCGCCGGCAAGGAGTGGGCCGGCCCGCGAGCCGGGTTCAATCCCGCCGGCTGGATCTCGTGGATCGTCGGCTTTGCCGTCGGAGCGTTCAACTTCATCCCCAGCAAGCCGTTCGAGATGCCTTGCCCGCCGGTGGCCGCGTTCCTCGTCGGTTTTGTGCTTTACTTCCTCCTTGCCAAGGCCGGCATGGAGAGCAAGGTCCTGCCGATGCCCGGTGGCCAGCAGGCGGCCGCCGAATGACTCTTCAGCCGCCGCGGGTTGGAGTCGTTACGAAGCCGTGCCCACTCTCGGCCGCCCGGAAGGTGCTTTGGACTGCCCGATGATCCAGCTTGAGAACGTTAGCAAGGTCTACTCAACGGCCAAGGGCCCCGTCCCGGCGCTCGATGGGGTGAGCCTCGAGGTTGCGGAAGGGGAATACGTGGCGGTTCGGGGGCCGAGCGGCTGCGGCAAGTCGACGCTGTTGACGATTATCGGGACGCTTGGCACGCCCACCAGCGGGCGGGTGCGCGTGGCGGGCCTGGATGTCGGTTCGATGAATTCGGCCAGCCGAGCCAGGTTTCGGGCGCGGCAAATCGGCTTCGTATTCCAGACGTTTCGCCTCCTGCCCTACCTGACCGTGATGGAGAACGTCATGGCGGCCGTCGCGGCCAGGGAGGCGGCGGCCGCCCGGCAGCGAGCCGCTGAAATCCTGGAAAAATTTCAGCTCGGGGACCGCCTGACCCACCGGCCGGGCGAGCTGAGCACCGGGGAATGCCAGCGGGTGGCGATCGCCCGGGCGATGATCAACCGCCCCAAGCTGATCCTGGCCGACGAGCCGACGGGCAATCTCGACCCGCAGAGCACAGCCGGAGTGCTCGATTTGCTTGACGCATTTCACCAAGAGGGGGGAACCGTCCTGCTGGTCACCCACGAGGAGCAAGCGGCTTCGCGCGCGGATCGCACGATCTTGTTGCGGAACGGCCGCGTGGCCGACCCGTCGGCTGTCTGAGGTCTCGCTGCCTCGCCGGCCGGCGAGGCGGCGACTTGCAAGAGACCGCGTCGTCGGCTAATCATAAAGGTTGCCGCGGACGACCTCCGTCCCCGGTGGTGTGCCCGGATCGATTCCGGGCGCCGCCGCTCCCCTTTTCTCCCGAGGACTATCGGAAAATGGAGAAGAATGAGACACCTCCCGGCGAACAGCCGCCTGTGGAGGGGGCAAAAAAAATCCTCATCGTCGACGACGACGTGGAGATCGTCGACACGATTCAGGCGGCCCTTCAGGCAAACGGCTACAAGGTCGTCTTCGCCCGAGATGGAACCCAGGGCCTGGTGATGGTCGAGCGGGAGAGACCCGACCTGGTGATACTCGACATGATGATGCCCAAGCGAAGCGGATTCCTGGTGCTGGAAAGACTCCGCCGGACGCGCAAGGACATGATCCCGGTGATCATGATCACGGCCAACGAGGGCAGCCGGCACAAGGCGTATGCCGAGATGCTCGGCGTGGTCGACTACCTCCGCAAACCCTTCCCCATGGACCGGCTGCTCGGAGCGGTCGAGCGGGTGCTCGGCTGACGCCAGGTGGACGGAGGTCGATGTTTTCGCGTGGATCGTTTTTTTGCGGAGCGGAAACGGCCGCGCTGAGAAATGGACCAGGCTCCTGAAAGGTCTCGCCACATGGCAGCAGATCCCCGACCGGAAATCTCGCTCACGCCGATGGGAGGTTGGCACTGTTCCCACTTCTTC
The DNA here is from genome assembly GCA_023621895.1 of Planctomycetota bacterium. Classification (GTDB taxonomy): domain Bacteria; phylum Planctomycetota; class Planctomycetia; order Pirellulales; family Thermoguttaceae; genus JAAYCB01. Next base: position 7,343 of record JAMOAF010000226.1, on the reverse strand, counting down.
TACCGGTTCGATCGGGCGCGGCTTCGCACGCTGGGCCCCAACGAGGTTGTGGACGGGCGGCGCGACCTGATCGAGGCCCTCAAGGCAAAATCCGACGACGTGGCGGCACGCCAGACATTCCTGGTCAGCGGCCAGAAGGCCGACTTCTGCATCCTCGCGCTCGGCCCCGACCCGTTGGCGATCGACCGGTTGCATCAGCGAATTGTCGGCGGCCCCCTGGGAGCGGCCATTGAGCCGGCCTGGTCGTTCGTCTCGCTTACCGAGGTGTCTGAATACGTGCCGACGGTCGAAGAACACGGACGGGCGCTGGCCGACGAGGGGGTCGCGCCCGAGAGTGATGAGCACCGGGTGAAGCTGAAACAGTATGAAAAGCGGCTGGAGATCATCCGCCGGCAGCGGCTCTATCCCGACCTGCCCGCCTGGCCCGCCTTCTGCTTCTACCCGATGAACAAGAGGCGCGACGGCGATCAGAACTGGTTCCTGCTCCCCTATCCGGCGAGAGCGCGGTTGATGGGCGAGCACGGCGCCACGGGCATGAAGTACGCCGGCAAGGTGACCCAGTTGGTCACGGTCGGCATCGGCCTGGACGACTGGGAATGGGGCGTGACCCTTTGGGCGAGAAATCCGCAGTTGCTCAGCCGGATCGTCTATGAGATGCGCTTCGACGAGGCCAGCGCCAAGTATGCCGAGTTCGGCCCGTTCTATGCCGGCTACCAGGCCACGGCCGAGGAAATCCTCGATCACTGCCGCATCGGGGGCGGATGAGGGATCACAGGTGATAGAAGGAAGAATCAGGAATGTCGGAATTCAAATGAAGAAGGAATTTCGACATTCGTCATTCTTCTTTCTGCAACCGGTCGCCCGTAACCCGTGACGTTCCCCCTCACTTTTTCGGCGTCAGCACCATCGTCACCGGAGTGCCCAGCGGCGGGATGTTCTCCGTGAATGCCTCGAACATCAACGAGGCGTTGGCGTCGCTGCTGCGGATCGGCACGTCGAGGGTCGCGCTGGCGAAATTCGAGACGCAAACCAGGTCGCCCGAGCTGTCGGCCATATAGTGCTTTCGAGACGTCTCTTTGTCTTCGTACATCATGCTGCCGGCAAACACCCAAGGCTGGGCCATGGCCTTGCCGGTGGAGACGTCGCGAACCCAGTCCTGGGCGCGGGCCTTCCGGACCTTCCCCTCGTCCTTCCACAGCACCTCGATCTCGATCTCCGTGCCGGTCGGTGGCGCGTATTCGGGGTCCCAGCGGACGGGAGTCCCCGGCTCGGCCCCGGCGGCCAGCAGGCCGGCGTGGATCACGAAGGCCTTGACGGGCACGGTCAGCACCGACTCATGCTCCTTGGTGTTCAGCAGGCAGGCGAACATCTCGAGCGGGGCCTGGCGCTGGCAGACCATCGACTGGACCACCACGCTCTTGCGGTCCTTGGTGAGCCAGACCGGCTGCTTCGGATCGAGCCGTTCGTTCTGTGTCAGGCCTTCCACGAGGGGCTCGCCGAAGTCGAGCCGCCCCTCGCCGTCGGGTTGCTCGGCCTCTTCGGACGCATCGGCTTGCGGCTCGTCCGGCGGCGACACGGTGATCTCCGAGGGCTTCGCTTCCGCCGGCTGAGACGATCCGGCAGCGGCGGCCGCTGTGTCCGGCGCGGCAGCCGTTTCCGGCTTTGCGGCCGGCGCGGCGCCCCGTTCCGGTTCGGGGGCAGCGGCCGGAGCCTCGGTGTTCGTGGGCGCTGGCCGCGGCACGGCGACCGGCCGGTCCGATTGCCGATGGCAGGCCGTCAGCAGGGTCAACGCGGCGATGGCCACGGCCGCCGCGCGGCGGCATGGCGACTGTGGAAGAACGGTGTTTTGAAGCCGGTCCATAATTCTCATCCGATGAGTTTGACGGAAAGACCTCCGCGTTTTCAGCCCGCGCGCGATCCGCAGACGACCGGCAGGCCCTCGGCCCTCCGCTGCGCGGCGATCGCCGACACGCTGGAGGGGGAAGCCAGCCACTTGCGGAACTGATAGGATGGTTTCCGATTCTTGCGGCCCTTTCATGATACACGATTTTGGACCCACCCGGACACCTTTGGAAGGAAATGATGTCGAATCGGCAGGCGATCCCGAGCAGGAGTCTCCCTCCGCCAGGCAAGCAGCGTTGGCACAAGTCTGCGCCGGAGGCGATTCGCCGCGCCGCCCGCAACGGCGAGCCGCTGTCCGATTGGAGACTCTGGATCGAGCACCTGGCAACACGCGGGACGCCGATCCCCTTGGTGCGGCTCTGGGGCGGCGGAAACGCCCTGCTCTGGGCCGCCGGCACGGACGGCAACAGCGACGCGTCGAAGACGGGTCCCGAAACCGCGCCGGCAGCCAGCCACGGGCAGGACGCCCAATCGCCGCCGGCGGGCGAATCGACTCTAGACCTGCTGCGGCGGCTGCCGTTGACGATCGACGGCGAAGATGGCTTCTGGCGGCAAGAGGCCGCCGGTTGGCTTGCCGATCCGCGCGACGCTTGCCCCGGCGCCCGCCGAGCGCTGGAGGCCCTCGGATGGGCATCGGCCCTGGCCGCCGCGGCTGACGGCTTCGGTTGGGACCTTTGGTGGCGCTTGCTGGACCACCTGGTCGGCCTGGCCGAAGACGCGGCTGGACTCTCGCTTGACCGCGACCCGCTGGTCCATCAACTTCTTGGCGGCGAGTTGGCCCTGACGCTCGGCTACCTGTTCCCCGAGCTTTCGGCCTGCCGGCCGCTGGCCAAGACGGGGCGCGGATCGCTCACGGAGGGCTTGCTGGAACTGGTCGATGGCGGCGGGCTCCCCGACGCCCGCGTGCTCGGAGTCTTCCGGCCCCTGCTAGCCTGCTGGACACGGTGCCACTTGATCGGCGAGCAGCTCGAAAACGGCTGCGCGAGCAACCGGGCGCAACTCCAGTACGCCTGGGCGATCCGCGCGGCGCTGCGGCTGAGCCGCCCGGACGGGAGCGGGGTGTTCGCCTTGGCAAACGGCCGCTGCGACGATCGGGGGTTGTTCGACGCAGCGCTGCGTTGCGGGGGCGACGGCGACGACGAGCGGATTGCCGCGATCGCGCTGCCTGGCAGAAAGGCGCCGGAGCATTCTGGTGAGGGTGAACTTCCCGCTGCGGCCGACCATTCGGGTTGGGCCGCGGTGACCGTCCTGAGGCCGGGGTGGCGACGTGGCGAGCCCCGGCTGGTTGTGGCCTATCCCGAGCGGCAGTTCCGCTTGGAGTTGAGCCAACAGAAGGAATTGCTGCTGGCCGGCAACTGGGACACGCTTGTCCGCGTCGACGGCGAACCGCTCCAGCCGGTCGGTTCGTGGGAAGAGCTTTGCTGGGTGACCGACGGCGACATCGACTACCTCGAGCTGGGCATCGCGCTGAGCGGCGGCGCCCGCCTCCAGCGCCACGCGGCCCTGGCGCGCGAGGACCAGTTCCTGTTTTTGGCCGACGCGGTGATCGACTGCCCGGGAACCACGATCGAATACCGCGGCAGGCTCCCTTTTGCGGCCGGCGCGGGATTTGGCCAGGCGGCGGAGAGTTGGGAGGGTTTCTTGCTGAAGGACCGGGCCGCGGCGCTGGTGCTCCCGTTGGGGTTGCCGGAATGGCGGGCCGAGGGGGGGCCGGGGAGTCTGCGGACCGCCGGCAGCGCCTTGGAGCTGTGCCATCGGGGGCGTGGCGGAGCGATTCTTGCCCCCTTGTTTATCGACTTGAAGCCGAGGCGAATGACGCGCGGATCGACCTGGCGGCGGTTGACGGTGGCTGAGAACCAGTCAACCCAGCCGCCCGAGGTGGCGGTCGGCTACCGGGTCGCCAGCGGCAATGATCAATGGCTCGTCTATCGTTCGCTGGCGCCGGCGGCCAATCGCACCGTGCTCGGCCACAACCTGATCACCGAGCTGCTGATCGCCCGGTTCGGCCGCGACGGCCAGGTGCAATCGCTGATCGAGATCGAGGGGTAGAGAATCCCGCCGAGGTTATTCCGCTCTTTGCGGCGCGTGCCGCCGCCGGTTGAGATGAGGAGGCGACTTCTGGCGAAGAGCAGACCGATTTCTTCCGAGCCCGCCGCCGGGGCTCAACGATTTGCGGCGGCAGCCGCGTCGTAAGCCGCTCGCGCCGACGCGTCGATGTTGCCCCAGAAACCACCGTTGGTGGTCCCCAGCGACGTGATCGAGCCGATGGCGAATATGATGATCAGCGCCAGCATCACGGCATATTCCACGGCAGCCGGCCCGTCGTCGGATAGGAGGAATCGAAGCATGGCGTTCATTGCGGCATCCTCGCGGTCCCGTGCCGGTTGCGATCGGCGACGGGATCTCTCTGTGGTGCGTTTTCATTCGCCCGAACAGCGGGTGGCGATCCGGCCTGCATCCGCGGTGCGGACTGGTTGGCTGAGAGGCGCGCGCCGCGCCGGCCGTTGGCCGGCGGAGCGCCTTCCGTAAGAAAGGATAGGTCACGGGCCACCTAAGTCAAACATGACCGAGACGTTTATGGGCCCGTTCGACGGGAGAGACGCCCGCGGCTAGCCTGGACTGTTCGCGTAGACCGGAATTCATTCCGTTTATTGCTGCAAACCGATTCGTCAGCGCTTGCTCACATCGCCCGAAACGCGACCGTCTCGGCAATGTGCCGCACGCGCTGCGGGTCCAACCGGCAAGGGAGCAATTGCCGCAGGTTGTCGATCGACGCGCCGATCCCCAGCCGTACCGCCTCCGGCATGGTTCGGCCGTCGCGTATCGCCCAGGCCAGGGCGGCGGCCATGGCGTCGCCGCAGCCGATCGGGTTGACGACGTCCTCCGCGGGAACCGCCGGCGGCTGGAACCGGTAGAGCTCGCCCCGCCCGGCGAGCCAGACGGCACGCGGACCGTCGGTCACCACGACCCACCGGGCTCCCCGATCGTTGAGCGACTGCATCGCCTTGACCAATTCGTCGTCCGTATCCAGGGCTCTGCCGACCGTCTGGGCAAGCTCCTCGCGGTTCGGCTTGACAACGCAAGGTTCCAGGTCGAGCGCGCCCGTCAGCCCCTGGCCGCGAAAGTCGAGCACGGCCGGCGCGGAGACGCATTCCAACAGGCGGCGATAATAAGTCTGCGGCGCGCCGGCGGGCAACGTGCCGATGAGCACAACCGCCTCGGCGCGTGGGGCAGCGGCCGCCATTGCCTGCCAGAAGGCGTCGAGTTCCGCCTCGCTCACCGGGCGGCCGTTTTCCACCAGTTCGGTTATCGTGCCGGAGCTCCGATCCAGAACCGTCGTGCATACCCGCGTGGCCGACCCGGTTTCCACCACCTCCAGCGGCACGCCGAGCGCCTGCATCTCGGCGCGGATCTCCACCAAGGGCGGTCCGCCGGCCAGGGCCAACACGAGGCTCTCGGCCCCCAGGTGGTGGACGGCGATTCCCGCGTTGAACACCTTGCCCGAGGCGCACCAGTGGACTTCAGCAGCCCGGTTCACCTCTCCCGGCCGAAACCGGTCGAACACCAGAATCTGCTGCCAGGCGGGGGTCAGTCCGGCCGAGAGGATCACAGGATGCCCTCCAGAATCTCGGCCAGTTCCTGATCGGAGAGTTGCCTCGGGTTACCGCTCATGCTGCTGCCTCGGGAGCTTTTCACCAATTCGGAAATCTTCTCGGCCCCAACCCCCAGGTCGCCGAGCCGCCGCGGCACGCCGATCTCGTCGCAGATTTCCTCCACGCGGCCGATCAGCCGATCAACCGCCTCGTCCGCTGAACCCGACGGTCCTTGGATTCCCAGGGCGTGGGCCAGCCGGGCGAGTTGCTTCAGGCACACCTGGCGGTTCACCCGCAGCGCGACCGGCAGCATCAGGGCGCAGGCCGCGCCGTGTGGCACGCGGCAGTGCACGCCCAGGGCCGGGGCGACGCCATGGGCCAATCCCAGCCCGGAATTGGCCAGGCACATGCCCGACAGCATCGCCGCGTGGGCCATCGCCTCGCGTGCCGGGCGAGAGCCGCCGTCGCGGACGGCCGCGCCGATTGCCGGCAGCGCCGCCTTCAGGCCGTGGACCGCCAGAGCCTGGGGGATCGGCTGGGCCTTGCGCGAAAGGTAACTCTCGAAGAGCTGGGTGATCGCGTCCATTCCGCTGGCCGCCGTCACCGCCGGGGGGACGGAAACGGTCAGTTCGGGATCGACCAGGGCGATCCGCGGCACGATCCGCTCGTCGCGCAGACTCTTTTTGAATGCCGGCCGGTAGGAGGAAATCACGGCATTCTTGGTCGCCTCGCAGCCGGTCCCGGCAGTGGTCGGCATGGCCAGGACCGGCAAGGGTTCTTCGATGATCTTCAATCCTTGACCGACGCCTTCGAGATAGTCCTTGACCGTGGGGCTTTCCGTGTTGACGGCCATTGCCGCGGCGGCCTTGGCCAGGTCGATTGCCGATCCGCCGCCGGCGGCGAGCAAAAAATCGCCCCGCCCCGCGCTCAGCCGGCGAAGTTCGGCCGAGATGCGGTCCACGTCGTCGACCTCCGGCTCGCGCGACAGAGTCCCCATGCAGACCGACTCGACCCCGCCGAGGCTCAGCAGCTCGGCGATCTCCTTGAGCAGTCCCGACACGGTGAGGGTCCGTGAACCGCACAAGACAAACGCGCGGCTGCCCAGCCGCCTGGCCAGGCCGGGCAATTCACGGCGGCGGCCCCAGCCGAACACGATCTGCTGAGGGCTGACGAAATCGTATCGGAATCCGGCGTCGGCGGCATTCATCCTGCAATTCTCCCCGGCTCTGGCGGGCAGTCTTCAGGTCATCGGCCCGTTTCCTTGTCTTGGCGGCGAAGGGGCGGTCTTTCTCCGCTGCCGCGGTCCCGACCTTGCTCCCCTCCATTAGAATGATCCTGAGCGTTCGGGCAAGGGGCCGCCCGCCGCGTCTGGGTCACCGGTAGAAACAAAGACTCCCGTCGCCGTTTTTTGCGGGCCCGTCCCGAAGGGACACCCCTAAGCCAGCCCAGGGCGGAGGACGGCGAGTGAAACGAGCCGTTCCGCAACCCTGGGTCAGAAGCCGCCTCAGACCCTGTCAGCCCCAACGGGGCGGCCCTAACAAAGAGGCCAAAAGCATGCCCGAATCGTTGGCCAACGTGCTTGTCCACATTGTCTACAGCACCAAGCACCACAAGTATCGCGCGCTCTGCCAAAGGCATGGGATCGCACTCGATCAGCGCCGCGTCTGGGCCTGGAGCCGGTCGGGCGTTAAAATCAAACGAGGCTGCGGCCGACTGATTCCGTCAGCCGATTCCGTCTGGGAGGAAGCCTCTGATGAACGAGAAATGGCGCTCGCGGATCACCATCGAGCCGGGCAAGCGCGGCGGCCGCCCCTGCATCCGGGCCATGCGCATCACGGTCTACGACGT
>JAMOAF010000462.1 GCA_023621895.1 Planctomycetota bacterium | reverse complement strand
TGCCGTCGGATTTGGCGGCGTGGGCCCGGGTCTAGGCTGCGGCATTGTGCCGGCATCGGCGTGCCGGGCGACGGCACGCAACCCGCGCCTGGATCCCCTGATCATGCGCACGATGCTGATCGGTCAGGCTGTCGCCCAGTCGACGGCGATTTACGCGCTTATTATCGGCTTGGTAATGCTTTACGTGGTATAGCACGCATGGCCCGAGTGCATATTTAGGAAAGGAAACGGAATGGATCCCAGCATCTTGATCGCAACACTCAACTCGGTCATCGGCCAGGTGCCCGAACAGGCCGCGCAGGCCGCCCAGAGTATCTCCGGCGCTGATATCCGCATGGCGGGGGCCTTCATTGGCGCGGGCATCTGCATGGGGTTTGGCGCCATTGGCCCGGGCGTTGGCGAAGGCTACACGGCCGGCCGCGCGTGCGAGGCTGTCGGCCGGTCGCCGGAAAACGCGGGCCTGCTCACCCGCACAATGCTTATCGGTCAGGCCGTGGCCGAGTCGACCGGCATCTATTCGCTTGTTGTGGCGCTTCTGATGCTCTTTGTGCTGACCTGATCCGGATTCCCGTATGGTTACCGTCAACCTGACCCTTATTGTCGAGCTCGTGCTCTTCCTCATCTTCCTGTGGGGAGCGAACGTGCTTGCTTTCCGCCCCATGCTCCGGACCATGGACAACCGGGTGGCGAAGGTCACCGAGGACCGCCAGGTCGCGCAACAGGGCAAGCTGCATGCCGACGAACTCGAGACCCAGTACCTGCGCGAATTGCTCGATACGCGCCGCCGTCTGGCCGATGACTACCGCAAGGCCCATCGCGCCGGGCAGGACCGGCACATGCTTGCATTGGCCCAGCGCCGGCGCGAGGTCGAAGACGACATCGCCCGCATGCGCGCGGAACTGCTTGCCGTCGTCGAGCAGGAGCGGAAACACTATGGGCAGCTGGTGCCGGAGATTGTGGCCGCCATGGACGCGTTGTCCGCGCGAGGAGTACGCGAGTGAGCACCAAGACCTGGTTTGTCGCCTACTTCGCGGTCTACCTCGCGGTTGGTATTGCGATCATCGTTACCGTCGGCCCGCGCGGGTTCAGCGAGGAGTACCTCGCCCAGTTCGGCGACGAGCATGAGCACTACCTGGAAGTCATCAGGGGCACGGAGTACCGTCTCTGGAAGGAACGGCCGCACCTTCATCCTCTGGACACATCGCTGGAGCAGGACGTGGCCTTTGTGCAGCGGTACGAGGGCCGCGAGGCCTTTCAGGCCGAACAGGCGCGCCGCAAGCTGTTTGATACCCTCTTCGACTTTTTCAATTTCCTTATGGTCACCTACCTGATCGTCCATTTCGCCCGCCGCCCGCTGGCGCGTTTTCTCGATGAGCGTATCGAGGAGACGCGCGCCCGCGTGGCGGAGGCCGAACAGGCCCGCGCGGATGCGCTGCAGGCGCGCGCCGAGGCCGAGGCCCGGATCGGCGGCCTGGCCGCGGAGGCAGCCGCCCTGGCCGAACGCAACGCGGCCCTCATCGAGGAAGACCGCCAGAAACTCGAGGATTTCACCCGTCTGGGCCTGAGCGAAATCGACCAGGAAGCCGAACAGCGCCGCCAGGCGGAGGTGCTGGCGGCCAAACGCCAGGTCCGCGCCGAACTCGTCGAACAGGCAGTCCAACAGTTGCTGGAGCGCTGCGCCGCCGAAGCCACTCCGGAACGCATGACGCGGCTTACCCGTCAATTCGCGGCCGAGCTGGAGAAACGGGCATGAAGAACCATCTGCTTGCCGAACGCTATGCCCGGGCCTTGAGCGAATCGCTCGATACCGGCGAACTCGAACAGGCCGCTACGGCCCTGACGGACGTCGCCGGCGTCTTTGCGTCCGAACACGATCTGCGCAGTGCCCTTTCGAACCCGTCGCTGGCCATTGATCGCCGGCGTCAGGTGCTTGAACTGGTGCTTGCCAGGATGGACATTCCCGCGAAGGTCGCGGGGTTGCTGCAGGTCATGCTCCGGCGCGGCCGCATCGCGCTGCTCCCGGACGTTGCGCACTGTTTCGAACAGCAAATGGACCGGCGCCTTGGCCGGGCGGGCGCCGTGGCCGTCACGGCCTTGACGATGCCGGACGAGGCGCGGACCGTCCTTCGGGACAGTCTGGCGCGTTTCTCGGGAAAGGACGTCCGGCTGACCTTCGAGGTCGACCCGGCCATTGTTGGCGGGGTTGTCGTGCGGCTGGAAGGGCTGCTGCTGGACGGCAGCATGCGGACCCGGCTCCGGCGGCTCGCACAGTCGCTGCTCAGCGGGGACATCGAGGCCGGCCAGGCCTAGACAAGACGAAAAGCTCTAACGCGGAGATACAGGCGAATGAAGATCCAAGCGACCGAGATCACCGAAATCATCAAACAGCAGATCGCCGATTACGAATCGACGGTGGACATTGCCGAGGTCGGCACGGTGATCCAGGCGGGCGACGGCATCGCGCGCGTGTTTGGCCTCGAAAAGGTGCAGGCCGGCGAGATGCTCGAGTTTCCGCACGACGTGCGTGGCATCGCCCTGAACCTTGAAGAAGACA
>JAMOAF010001045.1 GCA_023621895.1 Planctomycetota bacterium | reverse complement strand
CGCTCGATAGTCAGTAGCCGACTCATACCGCCACCGCCCCGGCTCCGCCGCCTGCGCGATCCAACTCGGCGCGGACGGTACCCCAGAACTCCTCGAACGCCTCCGCGCCGTGATCCTCCCACGTTCTACCGACTGGGCGACGCACAGGGATTCGGACCTTCGCAGCGGCTCGAAACTCGCCCTCTGGCGTGCGCCACTTCATGAGCCCATGTTTCGCACGTATCACCACGAAGTCGCCCTCGCGCGTCGCATTCCGCAGAGGCCCGCCCTCGTGAATGGCGATGTAGAACGTGCTGGCTCCGATGTGCGCCTCAAGCCCGCCTGCGCCCTTGGTGATCCCGACAGACTGCAGGAGCCGTGGCGCGCCGCCAGGGCCGCGCCGGAGGATCGGTGTCTCGCCAGGGCCGGAGGTAGAGCCTGTCGCGTCCCGGCTGAGGTTCTTCTTGAGCGCATGCTCCAGCGAGATGCTAGACCGTTCCACGCCACGCCGGCACCAGCGCAGCCACTCGCCACTCGCGACTGTCAGGAACCGCTGGAGGTTGTCATAGCCCAGCACCGTCAGGACGTGATCTCGATGGCCCATGCCCTGTGCCGTCAGGTCGCTCATGGCCGCACCGTCCCGGTCCGGCTGAGATACAGCCGCCAGTGATGCGCGCCTAGCCGACCGCCCTCGGCACGATCCATGACCACCACGTCGTAGCGTTCCGCGTTGATCAGCGTCTGCCACTCGCCGCGACCCGCCTTCCGTGCGTAGACCGTCAGCCGGTCGCCGTCCTGCACGTCGAAGTAGAGTGGCGCAATGCCTCGATGCGTGACCGTCTGTGACCACTCCTGCGAGAGCGCCTGCGCTTCCATTGCCGACATGGCAACGACTCGGCACGGCATACCCGCCTCGATGGTGCGCCATGAGTCGCCAGAGCCAGACTCCCGCCGCGTCACGTCCGCCTGCGCGTTGAGCCCATCGTCAAACGGCATAGAGACCACCGCCCAGCGTATATCGCTGGAGCAGCTTCAGCGCGTCCTCCGGGATCGTACCTACCGTCGCCGGCGTCTGGTACGTCACAGAGTAACCGTCCCACGACTCCGACTTGATCTCGCTGCCGGCCTGAGAGCCAACACCGAGCGACCGGCACCACGAGGACGCGATCATCAGCGTCGCCATGCGGATATCCGCAGGTACCTCACTGTCCGCGCCCCATGTGCCCGTGACGAGTAGGTGGGCCGGCGCGCCAGACCAGCTGCCATGCGACGTCATCAGTGAGTGTGCCGGGTAGCGCGACTCCGCAGGCGGCGGCGTCACCGCATCGAGAGATCCGGCAGGGAGCGCGTAGAAGTCGGTGCCCTCAGTGAGTCCGCGCGTTGTCAATCCGTCGTAGAGAACCACTGAGTCGAGGTCAAGGAGTAGCCCCGGCAGGTTGACGATCCGCTCGCCGTCCAGTGGGACGTGCCGCAGCTCGAACACGGGCTCCCACGTCTGGCCTGTGTAGTCATCGATCATGGCCGAGGCGTCAGCCAGGAGCGTCGCGACCCGCGCGTTGTCGCTCGGGTCAATCGCCGTAGGCAAGTACGCCTGCAGATCTGCGAGCGTCACATAGGCCACGGGTTACTCCTCGCCCTCCTCCGAGTCTGCGTCCTTCGTGTGCGGACCATCCGCGCACTTGTCCTCGGCCTCTGCCGGAATCGGCTCGATGTAGTACGCACCGAGCAGTCGGAGAGCCTCAGCAACGTGCTGTGCCTGGATTGGCTGTCCGACTTTGTAGTGCTGCTTGCCGATCCGCACGTCGCGACGCGCGCGGAAACGCGGAGCCTCACGCTTCGTCGCCACAGCCGTCACCTCGTATCTCGTCGATGAGTCGAATGACAGTCTCACGCTTCATCCGCGTCGTGACCCTCGCCCCGAGCGCCTTCGCTGTCTCGCGTAGCGAGCGCATCGAGACGCCTTCATGCCACGCCTCCGGCTGCGCGACCGGTGCCGCCGGCGTCGGCTTGACGGCCTTGCGGATCTCGGCCAGCCGCTCTAGCACGTCGCCTTTCGCGTCAGGATCGCCTGAGAGCGCCTCACACTCCGCCTCGGTAACCTCCACCCAGGCGGACGCCGGAAGCGCTCTCAGACGCGCCTCGTCCTCAGCAGGGCAAACGTATCCAGGTTGCCGGACACGTCGCCCGAGTCCACACGGTATCAGCACAATCAGCGGCACGGTGCTAGCCTCCTAGTTGCACGCGGACCAAACCTCGGCGCCCAGCGTACCGTCCGTGCAGACGTAGACGATCCCGCCGTAGTAGCCAACCTCGCCCTTCGTTCCGCCAGGAGCGAGGACCGTCGGGTCGCTGGAGAGCGTCCGCAGTATCAGCCGCCCGTTACACGTCGCCGTGTCCGCAGCGGCATCCCCGAGTGTCACGTCCGCATGGACCGCCAGGTTGCCAACGATGGCCGCGACCGCGAGGTCAGCCTGGAACTCGGTATCGCCCACCACATCCGCAGTGGTGCCGACGGTCACGTTGCCGCCGGCGGTCAACGCTCCACAGAGCCGAGCGACCACCCACGTCGCTGCAACCGCATGGGTCGCGGTGCAGACGTAGATGAGCGAGTCGTGGAGGTTGAACACCAACTCGCCTTCGGTGCCGGCATGGGCTGCGCCCATGCCGGCGTCGTCCACCTGGCGCAGCGTGGCCTGGCCGATCACAGTCACGGTGTAGGTCTCATCGAGACCGAACACCACGTCACCATCGACCGCGAGGCCGGCGATGTTGCTGATCGCGTCTATG
>JAMOAF010000367.1 GCA_023621895.1 Planctomycetota bacterium | reverse complement strand
AACCGGAAGGAGCCCCAGCTTGTTGTTGGTCGCGCTGGTGTTGCCGTGAAATTCGAGCACGCAATAGAGGTTCGGCAGCTCGGCGATCTTGCGGTAGGTCTGCGTCTCGGGTTCGGAAAACGGCGCGCTTCCCTTCCAGTCGTAGTCGCCCGCCGACCAGCGGCCATCGTTGTTGCTGTCCGTTCCCTGGAATTTCTCCCAGGCGAAGTCGCCTTGCCGGTTGAGATCGACGCCCTGGGCGTTCTGGCGGCGCATATTGTCATAACCCCAGGGATTCAGATACGGCATGATCTTGATCTCGACTTTTTCGAGGTTGACGACGTCGCGCAGCTCGCCCTGCGCCAGCCGTCGGGCGAACGTCAACAGGCCGTACCCCGGTTCCCATTCGCTTCCATGCGCGGCCGCATAGAGGAAATAAAGCGGCGCGCCCTGCCGGCCGAGGTTCAAGCTCCAGAGGCGGTAATCCTCCGAGGCCGGCCCCTCCTCCTGCAAGCGGACGCCGGGCAGCTCGCCGGCCAGCCGCCGCATCTGGTCGACAAACTCGGCATACGTGAATTTCTTCGGATAGTACTGGCCCAAACGGACTGGATTGGTCAGCGCGCCGGCCAGGGGCGCGTACTTGTAATAGGCGTCGACATTCCGGTAGTACGGCTGGCGGAGGGAGAGCACGTCGCAACTGACCACAAATCCCTTGCCCACCGCGAGGCGGACCAGCCCGGGCTGGCCGCCAGGCCCGGCGGCCAGCACCTCCATCTCCGGCAGGGTGAAGCCCGGCGGCAGGACGAACAGCTTCCCCTCGGGCCAACCGGCGCGCGGCATGATCTGGCCCGGCTCAAAACCGGCGGTCGCCTCGTCTCGCTTGACGACGCGGAGGCCGGCGGACATTTGCTGCTCGACCGGTTGCCTCTCGACGGGCCCCACCTCGACGGCCGTGGCCTCGGCTCGATGGATTCGCGCGAAGCTGCGGATGTCCATGAACACGCGGCCGCCGCCGCGAGCGAAACCGGTCGCCATCCTGGCAACGCTCTCCGGAATCTCCGCCTCGTAAAGCACGATCGCGCCCACGCAATCGCGGAGCTCTTCCGCGCCGCCCGGCCCGATCGGCTTCAGTCCATCCTCGAACAGAACCTTCAGCTCCTCCAGGCAGGCGTGGTCCGCCGCCAGGTCGGTCAAGAGTCCCACCTTCGGCGCCGGCAGTCTCGGCACTGGCGGGCGGAGGACCACGAGCTCGGCATCGTCGAAGAACACTTTCCCAACGCCGCCGCGGGTTTGCAGGTAGGCCATCACGTAGGCGGCGCGGTCGGGGATCGTCGTCCGCACCCGGCTGCGCGTCCAGTCAAACCGCCCGGCAAGCGGCGCCGAGGTGGGCTGGGCGAGGATTTCGCCCTCCTGGTCCATGCAGTAGATTTGCAGCGTCGCGTCGCCTTCCGCGCTCTGGTCCGACTTGATCCAGGCCGACAGTTCCACCAGGCTCCCCGGCTCGATGACGATCGAGCGGTCGTTCCCCTGGCGGAGCCGCGTTTGGGCCGGCCTGGTGTTCTCCAAAACGGCGGCGGCGCCGGTGCGGCCGGCCGACTCGCCCCGGTAGAGCGTGCGGTCGGCATCGTCCGGCGTGCGTTTCTCCCAGGCCGGTTCGAGCGGCTCCTCAAAGCCGGAATTTTTCAGCAGATTCAGGCGCTCAGCCGTCTCTCCTCCAACGGCCGGAATAAACAGCGCCAGAATGAACACGGTTCCCAACGCCCGGGGCAGACGGCAAGGCAACATAAAGGGCTCCTTCGCGCGGTACGATCAATCCCGCCGAACGTGAAACACGCGGCGGCGAGGAAAGGCGTCTCGTCTCACAGCTGAGTAGTCGTCAAGGTTTTAGCACAAGTTGGCGGGCCAGGCCATCCTTGGCCAGATCGACCTCGAACTCCTGCGTTTGTCCCTCCGCGGCGACCTTGACCTTGTACTTTCCGTAGAAGCCGCGAAAGCCGCAGGCGCCCCGCTCGTCGGTCTTGGCCGTCGCGTGCGTCTTCCACCGGTGGTTGATCAACTCGTCGAGTGCGCGGTACGCGGCCTTGGGTTTCAGCTCCTCGTCCATCAGGCCGCCTTTTGCCTCGTTCTCGCCCTTGACGGCGGTGCCGTCGCCGAGATTCCACCAGGTGACGCCGGCCATCATCGGCGTACCGAACCAGAGCCGGTAATGGTCGCGGACGACTTCCGCCTGAAGCTCCTCGCCCCCCTCGCCCGCCGAGGGAATCGTGATCTCGGTGACGAACAGCGGCAGGTTGAATTGGCCGAACTGCTCGTAGACGTCGAGCATCATGCCGGGACTGCAATTAGGGCTGGCGAGGTGCTTGTCGAGGGCTTCGCGGCGGAAATAGTGGTATTGGAAGCCGATGCCGCGAACCCGAGCGCCTTGAGCCAGCAGCGTCTTGACCTGGTCGAAGTACCTGTTCGACGACGGTGAGAAGTTGTAGCTCGTCACTTCGTTAATCATCAGCGTCGTCGTTTCAGGAAACAGCGGCGCCGCCTCCAGGAACGCCCATCGCACGTAATCGCGGTCGGGTGTGAACA
>JAMOAF010000174.1 GCA_023621895.1 Planctomycetota bacterium | reverse complement strand
GAGGTCGCTCGTCGTGCTCTCCATGCCGGAGGCGAGCCGGCTCGTTTCGAGCTGGCACCGCGGGGCGGGGGCAAGCACGATGTCGACCAGGCTCCGCTCGACGGTCGGCCCGACGAGGATCTGGAGGCTCGGACCGGCAAGGGCCATGTCCTTGGGTGGTTCCACCCAGGCGGTCATGTCGCTGGTCGCCGCGCCGCTCGATGTGGCGAAGACGGGCATGCCGTAAGGTTTCAGCGGCACGACCTGGCGGACGACGTCGGCCGCCGGGCCAGCGCCGCCGCCCTCCGCCTCAACGGCAACCGTCAGCTCGAACTCGACGTCGACCTGCGGCGGGACCGCTCCGCGGATTTGCTCGCCTTCGGGCCTGCGGAGGTCGCAGGAGAAAGTTGTCTCGTGGAGGCCCTTGGCCGCCACGTCGATCGTCTTCGTTTCCGAGACCGTGCGGCCGGCGATCGTCGTCTTGAGCGTTGCGTGAATCCGGCCCTTCTCCAACTGCCCGTTGTGGATTGTGGCCAGCACTTCCGCCTTGTCGCCGTCGGTGAAGGCCGAGGGGAGCTTGAGCTGGCCGAAGAGGTCTTTCTTGACCGTCAGATCGCTGGTGGTTTCGCCCGCCAGCGTCTCGACGGTGATCCCCTTGGCCGCGATTGCCCAGGCGGTGGACTGCTCGGGCACGGTGAAGGTGACCCGTGCCGTGCCCTCCTCGCCGGTGGTGACCGCCGGGGCCCAGAAACCGGTCTCTTGGGGCCCGAGGCCGGGCAGGAGGACCGCGCCGGTCTCCGCGAGCCTTTCGGCCAGCGCTTGAGCCCGGGCGGGATCGAAGCCGCCGGCGTCCCAGAGGTTCACTCCCTTGACCGCGCCATCGGCCAGGAGGACGGTGACCTGCTGGCGGTTCTGCCTGCCGAGTTGCATCAGGTTGTCGGCATTGGCGGGCGCGTATCGGTAGAAGCGATCGGCGTCGATCTCGCCCCCGGCCTTTCCCGCAGCCAGTTGGCCGGACAGGCGGGCATACCGTTCCTGCGAGACTCCGTAACCGGCCGCCTGGCCAAAGTACCCGAGACCCGATTGGTCGAAGTACGCCCCAGCCTGGCCGGCCTGGCGTTCGGCGCCGGCGGCCGTTACGGGTTTGCCCGCGACCATCGCGCCGCGCGCGACCTCAGCTCGACCCCCATAAGGACCTTGCACGGGTATCCCTAAGACCATGTCGCCCGCCGGGATCTGCCTGACCGCCGAGGGCCGAGGGGGCGCCAGGGCGGGCGCGGAGGTGGGCGCCGGGGCGGCTTCGGGGGCCAATGCGTAGCCGGGAGTTCCCGGCGCGGCGCGCCGCAATTCGTCAGCACGCGCGCCCGCCAACTCACTGCGGCTGGCTGCCTCTTCCCGTTCCACTGCCAGCCGGTCCGATTCGGCCAGGAGGCGCGTGTTGATCGGCCGTGTGGTCGGCTTGTAGGCAAACGTGATGCTCGAGGTCGTGCGGACGGCCGGCTCCCGCGGGTTGCCGCGGAAGAAGGCCTGGATCGGGGCCAGCGACGAGGCGAACCGGTCGAGCAGCGACTTTTCCACCATGCCCAGGCTCAATTCAGCCGCGACGGGTTTTCCCTGCGGATCGGTTGTCTTGATCGTCACCTCGATTTCTTCGCCGGGCCGCACCGGCCCCTCGCCCTTGCCAGCGCGCTTCCAGGAAAGCTCGACTTTCAAGTCGCGCTCGACGGTAAACGGGCTCGAGGCGGCGTGGAATCGCTGGATCGGCTGATCGGGGGTTTTCTCACCCTTCTTGGGCCGCGGATCGGTCATCACGGCCACGGCCAGCTCGAAGTTGGGCGCCAGTTCGGCCCCCATCGGAATCTCCAGCGAGTTGGCCCCTTTCTCCAGCGTCACGAGCCGGTAATTGAGAATCTTCGCCCCCTGGTGGGTGACCAAGGCCAGGGCAGGCGCCTCGCGCCAGAGAAGCTGGACCTTGGCCGTGTCGCCGACTTTGAACGTGTGGCGGTCGGCGAGGATCCGCAGGCGCACCCGGTCTTCCTCGCCGGAGATCGTCACCACGTGTTCGCCGGAAACGACGTTGTCGAAGCGGTCCGTTCCCACCGCCCGGCAGACATACTGGCCTCCTTCTTTCAAGCTCAGCGTCTGCCGCGCGTTGCCCTCCTTGTCGGTTTCCAGCGGATGCTCCTCGACGAGCCGCTCGCCCACTTTGCCATCGACTTCCGTCCGCCGCAGCACCCGCAAGGCGAGCTTGCTCGCGATCGGTTTGCCTTCGGCGTCGAGCGTGCGGAGGGCGACTTCAAACGATTCGCCAGCCACGTAGACCGGCCGGATCGTTTCCAGCTTGATCGAGAAGCCCTGGGTGGCGAGGAAGAAGTTGACCGCCCGGGCGATGCTCCGCTCCGGCAGGGCGACCGTCAAGGGGAGGACCTGACTCTCGAGAAAATCGCGGGTGGAGAGTTCGAACTTCACCTCGCCTTTCTCGTCGGTGGTGGCGGTGTAGGAGCGTTCGCCCGCAAGCTGATACGTCACCTGGCGGCCGGCCAGGGGCGCGCCGTGGTAGAACTCCGCCCGAATCTTGCCCTCGATCTT
>JAMOAF010000933.1 GCA_023621895.1 Planctomycetota bacterium | reverse complement strand
CTTCGAGCACGGCGTCGTCGTGGGCGGCGGCTCGGACCACATGCAGAAAATGGGCCGCCGCCGGTCGATCAACTCCTACGATCCCTTCCTGGGCATGTGGACCACGCTCACGCGGCATCCGCGCTGGACCGACGAGACGTTGCACGCAGAACAATGCCTGACGCGCCGGCAGGCGATCGAACTCTACACGATCAACAACGCCCGTCTGACTTTTGAAGAAAAGGAGAAGGGCTCGCTGGAGCCGGGCAAGCTGGCCGAGTTTATTGTGCTCGACAAAGACATATTGACCTGCCCGGTGGACGACGTGAAAGACGTGAAGGTCGAGCGGACCTACCTGGGCGGGAAGTGCGTCTTTCCATGAACACCCCCCACCAACACGACTTGAGCCTGGTCAACCGGGGCCTGCTGCCCGAGCTGGGCCTGTTCACGACGACGATGCTCGTCCTCGGGGGCGTGATCGGCTCGGGCATCTTCCGCAAGCCGGGCATCATGGCCGGCGAGGTCGGCTCGCCCGAGCTGCTGCTGGGCGTCTGGGTGCTGGCGGGCGTGATCACGCTCCTCGGCGCGCTGACCAACGCCGAAATCGCCGCGATGATTCCCGCCACCGGCGGGCAGTACGTCTTTTTCGAACGGATGTACGGGCCGCTGTTCGCCTACTTGTACGGATGGGCCGCGTTTGCCGTGATTCAGAGCGGCTCGATCGCCGCCGTGGCCTATGTCTTTGCTGAATACTCGACGCAGTTCGTCGCGCTGCCGGAGCTCCGCGGTGCGGCGGCAACTTTCTCGTTCCACGTGCCGTTTGTCGGCGACGTGACGCCGCTCGAGGAAATCGGCGTGAAGGGGCTGGCCGCGCTGTTGATCGTCGTTCTCACCGCCGTCAACTATGTCGGCGTGAAGTTTGGCGGATTGGTGCAGAACATTTTCACGATCGCCAAGGTGGCCGGGATGTTGCTCCTGGTCGCCGGCGCTTTTCTCCTGCCGACGGGCGGCTCCGTGGCGAACTTGACCACGGCGAGCACGGCGATCCGGCCCGAGGGACTCGCACTGGTCGTCGCCCTGGCGGCGGCCATGCAGGGGGCGTTCTGGGCCTACGACGGCTGGAATCGGATCAGCTTCGTCGCCGGCGAGGTGAAGGAACCCCAGCGGAACCTCCCCCGCAGCCTCCTGTTGGGCATGACGGCGGCGATGGCCATCTACGTGACGATGAATCTCGCCTACGCCTGGGTGCTGCCGGTCGACGCGATGGCCCGATCGAAACTCGTCGCCGCCGACGTGGCGGAGAAATGTCTCGAGGGCGGCGGGCGCTGGATTGCCCTGGTGGTGATGGTGTCTACGTTCGGCGCGGCCAACGCGATCATCCTGGCCAGCGCGCGCGTCTACTTCTCGATGGCGCGGCGCGGCGTCTTCCCCGGATTCCTCGGCGTGGCGCATCCGCGGTTTCACACGCCGAGCGCGTCGCTGGTCGCCCAAGGCGCGTGGAGCGTGTTGTTGCTGCTGAGCGGCACCTTCGATACGCTTACGGACACGCTCATTTTTGTGAGCTGGATCTTCTACGGGGCCAGTGCGTACGGCGTCTTCGTCCTCCGCCGCAAGGAGCCGGACACGCCGCGTCCCTATCGCGTTCCCGGCTATCCCTGGGTTCCGTGGGTCTTCGTGCTGTTTTCGGTGGCGTTTCTCGCGCTGACGATTTACAGCGACGTGAGCGATTACCTCGCCGCAGCGGCGGCGGGGCGGCCGGCAATCATCAACTCGGCGCTCGGAACCGCGCTCGTGCTGATCGGCGCGCCGATTTACCTGTTTTACCGCGGGAGAGCTTCGTTGCCGTTTCGCGCACATCCCGACCCGTGAACGATTACGCAATGTTTGACGTCCCTTGACGACAGGAGCACTTGAAATGGCCCTTTCGCCCGCCCGGCGGTTCGCTTGGAGCGCGCCGGTTATCATCCTCATCTTGGCAACCTGCGGCCTGGCGGCGGCCAGTGAGCTTCCACCGCTCTTCCCCTTCGTGATTTCGTATGACGGTCCAGAAAACGCCTCGAGCATGGCGCACCTGCTCGACGCGCCGGCCGGCAAGCACGGGTTTGTCCGCGTGGAGAACGGCCACTTCGCCACGGACGCCGGGCCGATCCGCTTTCACGCGACGAACTTGACCGGGCCGGCGAATTTCCCAACGCACGAGGCGGCGGACAAGCTCGCCGGCCGGTTGGCGCGGTTCGGCATCAACTGCGTGCGGCTGCATTTCATGGACACGTGGTATATCAACTTCATGCCCAAGCCGACGCAGGCCATTCTGGCCGACGACACCCATACGCAAAGGAACCTCGACCCCAAGCAGTTGGACAAGCTCGACTACATGATCGCGGCGCTTAAAAAGCGCGGCATCTACGTGAACATGAACCTGCACGTCGGGCGGACGCTCGATGAGCGCGACGGCTTTGAGAACGCGGAAGGGCTTCCCTGGGCCAACAAGGGGATCGGGCAGTTCGAGCCGCGAATGATCGAATTGCAGAAGGAGTACGCACAAAAGCTGCTGACGCACGTCAACCCATACACCGGCAATCCCTATACGGACGAGCCGTGCGTGGCGATGATCGAGATCAGCAACGAAGACTCGCTGATGAGCCTCTACTACAGCGGGTTCTTTAGCCGGATGCCGGAGCCGTACGCCGGAGAGCTCCGCCGCCAATGGAATGCCTGGCTGCACCGGACCTACGACTCGGCTGAAGCGCTCCAGGCGGCATGGAAATGGAAGCCGGAACCGCTCCGCGATGAGCAGATACACGACGGGACGTTCGAGACGCCCCTGGCGTTTACGGGACAACCCTGGTCGTTCGCCAAGGGCACTGCGGAGGCCGGAATCCGCACCGAGGGGGGCGTGCTGGAGATTGAAGTCACCCGGGACGGGGAGGAGTTCTTCCCCAAGCTTTTCCGCGGGCTTTCCCTGAAGAAGGGGCAGGTCTACACGCTGTCTTTCAGAATCCGGCGGACGGAGGGAAAGGGGCCCTGGCAGCTCAGCGTGGCTGCCGCGATTACGCAGGGCGGTTGGCGATCGCTCGGATTGCAGGAACTGGTGGACGTGGGCGCGGAGTGGAAAACCGTCAGCTTGGCCTTCGAGGCGGCGGAAGACGCGGACAAGGCACACCTCCAAATGACGCGATTCAAGGTCGGGCGGTACGAGATCGACGACCTGTCGCTCAAGTCCGGAGTGGTCATCGGTTACGATCCCTCGCGGGGCTTTGCCGAAGGCGCCGTTCCGCTGGCCGGCAAGGGACTCGCCTTTCCCACGCGGGCAACCCGGGATTTCCAGCGGTTCCTGGAAGACACCGATTTCCACTACTGGACCGGGATGTACGACTATCTGAAGCGGGAGCTGAAGGCCAAACCGCCGGTCTCCGGGACCCAGCTTGGATACAGCCCGCCGCACATCCAGGCGTCGCTCGACTACGTCGACATCCACGGCTACTGGCGGCATCCGCAGGGCGGTTGGATCTCGCTCACGGCCAAGGAGCCGTGGACCATCGAGAATGATTCGATGGTCAATTCGTTGGCAAACATCAAGGACCACCTGGCGGCGCAGCGCGTCGACAACAAGCCCTACACGATCAGCGAATACAACCACCCCTACCCGAACCAGTTCGGCGCGGAGGGGCAGCCGATGCTTTGCGTCTACGGCCGGCTGCACGGGTGGGACGGCGTCTTCCAGTACAGCTACAACCACTATGTCGACCAGTTCGAGCCCCAAGCCAATCCGTGGTGCTTCTTCGACAGTATCGCCCGCACCGACGTGCTGGCGCATTTTCCGGCGTGCGCGGCGATCTTCCTGCGGGGCGACGTGCGCCAGGCCAATCGGTCGGTTGTCGCCGCCGTCGACCTGGCCGCCTACCGGGAGCGGCTGGCGGCGAGCCGGTCGGTCTCCTTCGGCATCGGCACGCTCGGCATGGACACGCGATTGTCGCTGGTGCACCGAACCGCGCTCGATTTAGCCGGCGGCGGGATCAACCCGGCCGATGCGCCGAGGTTGCCCGCGGACCAAAAGGTGTTTGTCAGCGACACGGGAGAGATTCTCTGGAACAGGGAAATCCCCGACGCCGCTTATCTCGCCGTGAACGCGCCGAACACCAAGTTTTTCACCGGTTTTCCGCGGGGCCGGACGATCGAACTCGGCGGAGTGACACTGGCGATCGGAGAGACCCGGCTGGGCTGGGCCACGGTTTCGCTCGTCTCGCGCCATGCGACGGGCTTTGGCGAGAAAGGCGCGCAAGCGAACATCCTGCTGGCCGCCACGGGCGACTCGGGCAACTCGGGACGGATCGTCAAGCCGATGGGCGGCAACAAGATCACGCTCACCGACCGCGGCGCCGCGCCGGTTCTGGCTGAAGGCATTCCGGCCACGGTCACGCTCCGGGTCGAGCCGGAGCGGACGCAGTGTTTCGCGCTCGACCCGCACGGCGACCGCAAGCAGGCGGTTCCCGTCGAAAAGACGTCCGATGGGAAGGCGCAAATCGTGCTGAAACCCGATTACCAGACGGTCTGGTACGAGATCGATATCCGCTGACGGAAGCGCCGCAGGCATGCAGCGTGTGGGGTTTATTTATGTCTAAAACCAACTTTCCGTGTCTGCTAATGGTTCTCGTCCTCCTGCCGTGGGGAAAGACGATGGCGGAGGAGGATGTCGCGCCGCTTCGCATTCAAGGAAGCGCGGGGGAGCTGGTCATCGACGTACGAGGGCTCAGCCTCTCACCCTCGATCGCCGGTTGCCCCGCGATCGTGGCCGGGGGCGAGCCCGTATGGGCCGTGCTGCTCCAAAGACACGTGCGGCCGCCCGTGCCCGAAGAAACGATCGTCCTGACCGACAAGAATCAGACCGCAAAGCGCGTGGCGACAGCGGACGGCGCTCGCCTGATCTACGAGGCTCTCAGCGACGGCAAACAGACGTGGAAGATCGGCGTCGCGCTGGACATCCGCCGGAAGCAAGACGCGTTTGAAATCACGGGCGAGCTTCGCAACGACGAGCAAGAGTGGTTGGTATGCGGCTTCACCGGACCGGTGCTCAACGGGATTCGGGCCGACCTGGCGACGCATCCGGTGCTCATGCCCGACGGCTTTGGACGCCGGGTGAGCCGTCTGCCGGAAGCGACCGAGAAAGCGACCAATTGGTCCGCCTGGGGACGGGGATATGAGATGGCCGCGGCCTATCCGGGCCGCGGCGGCACCATGCAGTGGTGCGCCTTCGCGGGCGCCGAGGGCGGTTTCTACATGGGGTGCCACGACGCTGCTTGCGGCGCAAAGACCTTTTGTCTGCGATACAATCCGCAAAGCCGGCAGTTCGGACTGGCGATCAAGCAGCTCGTCTTCTGTGCACCCAATCAGCGCTGCGCGCTGCCGCCGACCGTTTTCCTGCCCTACGCGGGAACGTGGCACACGGCGGCGCGCTATTACCGCGCGTGGGTCGACGCCGCCAGGCCGACGCGCGAGGCGCCCGGCTGGACGCGCGGCGCTTCCGGCTGGCTGCTCTGCATTCTGAAACAGCAGAACGGCGAGATTCTCTGGGACTATCCGTCCCTGGGAACACTCTGCGACGTGGCCGACCGCCGCGGGCTGGACATCCTGGGGTTGTTCGGCTGGGCTCACGGCGGGCACGACCATCTCTATCCGGACTACGATCCCGATCCGAAGATGGGCGGGCGCGACGCCTTGCGCCGAGCCTTGGAAGAGGTCCGCCGCCGCGGCAAGCGATCGATCCTCTACGCCAACGGGCAACTCGAGGAGCGCGACACGGAATTCTGGAAGACGCAGGGAAAAGACCTGGCGATTATTCAGAAAGACGGGACTTCGGTGCAGCAGGCCTGGCAGAAGTACCGCAACGCACCCGCCTATCGCTTCGACCTGGCGTGCCTGGCGGCCCAGGGATGGTATGACCGGATGCTCTCGCTGGCGCTACAGGCCAACGAGCTGGGAGCCGACGGCATCCTCTTCGATCAACTCGGGGTTTCGGGCCCGAGGGCGTGTTATGCCGAGGGGCACGGGCATCCCGCGCCGGCGATGGTTTATGCCGGCGAGCGAGCCGATTTCTTCCGCCGCATCGCCGACCACATGAGGCGGCTCAACCCCGATTTCATCGTGATGACCGAAGGGCTGCACGACAGCCTGCTCGATTCGGTGACGTTGTTCCACGGATGTGTCCTGGGCACGTTCCCGGCGACGGCCAATGAAATCGTCTCGTGGGCCAAGGGAGGACCGGCGGTGTCAACCTTCCCGGAGATGTTCCGCTACACGTTTCCCGAAGCGATGAGCACGGTCCGGGTGGCGACGCCGATGATCGGCCGAGCGATGGCCAATTATGTGTGCGCATATGGGCTGCGCTACGAGATCGAATCGCGCTATGCGCCGGACGTCCGGTATCTGAAAGAGAACCGGGTGCCGGAGGTGGAAGAATATCGCGAGGTCCTCAGCCCGCCCGACGTCGGCATGATGCGGGCCACGCCGCCCGAAGAGGCTGCCGCGTACCTCCAAAAGATCATCGAGTTCCAGCGATCCCATGCGGACTTGCTCTGGCAGGGGCGGTTCGTCGACGAAGAAGGCTTTGCGCTTCAAGGCGGCCCGCTGGTTGCGAAAGCCTTCCGCTCCCGAGATCGCTTGGGGGTGATGCTCTGGAACCCCGGCGAGCGGCGCGTGCCGTACACGCTCAGCGTGCCGGGCGCGCGGCTCGTGTCAGCGTCGGAGCCTGAGCGGGAGAATGTCGACGCATCGAGCGAACTGCCGCCGCAGTCGGTCCGTCTCCTGGTGTGGGAGAAGTGAGCGGAACCGGCGCGCCCGGCGGAGTGCAGCACGAGCGCCGGCCAACCGTGGCGAGGTTGAAGGCGCGCCGGTTGGAACCCGAGCCGCGGAGTCGCGGTTTGCCGATCAGGACTGGGAGAGTCTACGCCCCGTAATCCCGCGTGGCCTGGACGTTGAACTGGATTTCGTCGGTGTAGCGGGGAAACATGCCGACGATCACGCCGTCGATCGGCTTGATGTTCGTGAAGGCGAACTTGAAGGCCTCGCGGACGCGGCGATCATTGAGGCACGCCCGGCCCGCCGCCAGGATCTTGAAGCCGAAGCAGGGCTGTTTCACCTGGCGGACGACTTCGGTCATGGCCTTCGGGTCGTCGGCATAGAAGTTGTAGGTCGAGAGCTCAAGGCACGGCGAGGGGGGCACCTTCTCGGCGGCCCCGGGCACGTTCTTGCGGGTGAGGAAGTAGAAGCAGGTCATGAAGAAATCGACTTCCCACCCCTCGTCGGCCACGCGCTTGATGCAGTCGGGGTTGTGGGCCGAGACCCCCGCCAGGATGCCCGCGTCGTGCGCGGCCTTGACGAAGTCGTGGACCTCCTGGTGTTTCCCCTGGGCGAAACGCGTGTCGGTCGCCCCGCCGTGATGCGCCAGGGCGATCGGCTGCACGGTTTGCACCGCCTCCTTGACGGTGGCGGCGTCGGAGTGCAGTCCGAACAAGTGAAGCGTCACGCCGCGATCCCGGGCGACCTTCAGGTACTCAGAGTCCTTGTAGGTGGAGAACTGGTGGGCCGTGATCCCCGCGCGCTGGCAGTTCTGTAGGAACTCGACCCTCCGATCGAGCGTGAAATACTCCTTCATCGACCGGTCGGTGTGAGGGCCCTGGTACGAATAGCCGCTGATCGGGTTGGCGCCGGCGACCAGGCGGCTGATGCGGTACTTGCCGAGCTGGATGGTAGGCAGCGGCCTGGCGTCAACCGCCGGGGCCTGGCTGGCCGGCGCTTCGGCGGCCGGCGCTTGCGTCTCGGCGGCGCCGAACACGGCGGGCGCCGCCGCGGCGGCCAGTCCCGCCAGAAACCGCCGCCGGCTCCGGTCAGGAACGGCAACAGCGGATGCATCGCCGTGCTGGACAGACGACTCGCCCGTGTTCGAAGACGAGGATCGGGAGGGGGTATGGGAGCGGCGTTCGGATTGGGCCATGGCGGTCGGACTCCTGGCGACTTGGCGGGTAGAACCGGCCCACGGCAGGCCGGCTGACGGCCTGAGGGCGCTGGCTATCCTAGCGGCAACCGCCACTCGAAGCAACAAGCCGATCGCCAGGATTGCGGCGATACGATCCAAGCGGCCAGCGGGAATTGCCGCCGCATTCAGGGGCTGGCCGGGGTCGGAATGGCTTCCGCCTGAAGCGCCGCCGGGGCGA
The DNA here is from genome assembly GCA_023621895.1 of Planctomycetota bacterium. Taxonomy (GTDB): domain Bacteria; phylum Planctomycetota; class Planctomycetia; order Pirellulales; family Thermoguttaceae; genus JAAYCB01. Next base: position 4,276 of record JAMOAF010000933.1, on the reverse strand, counting down.
CTGTCAGTTCGTTCTCGACCTTCGAGATGCCCGGCTCAAACAGAAGCATCAGGCCGGCCAATCGTTTGTCGTGTTCCGAAGCGACCGCTCCCCGCAGCGTGGCCGTCCGGCCCGCCATTGTGACTTGGATCGGGCCTGAGGACTGAATTGCCGTCGAGAGCGTCAGCTTCGCCGCCGCCGATTGCTCCGCGCGCGGAGCGGAAAGAGCGAGCGGCTCGAAGCCGAGCTTCAGCCGCGGGGCATACATGCCGGCGCGGACTTGGGGGACGTTGAGCAAGCGGTTGAGGGCCGGGTTGGTCTCCGTGCGGACGATTTGTCCCTCGATGGCCGAGCGGATTTCTGCCTCGGCCGCGCCCGTCTGCGCTCCGACGAAGCTGCCGGCGTCGCTGCCACTTCGGCCAACAAAATCGCCCGCAGTCCGCGCTTCCCGCAAGAATCGCTCCGTACCGGTGATTTTACCGACATCCTCCGCGGCGGCCCCGGGATTCCCTCCGGCGCCGATTCGCTGCCGGGCAGTGGTGCCGGCACGGTTCTGAGCCGCCATCGCCCGATTCTGAGAACCGGTGGCCGTCCGGTTTCCCGTGCTGGACCGTTCGCCGAACAGTTGCGCCTCGGCGGTCGCAGCCATGGCAATCGCCAGAAAGAGGGCCCAGACGGACACGATGATCGATCGTCGCATGGTTCGTCTCCCAAACGGTTTGCACGTCGGCAGCGCCGCCGGTCGCATCGCGCCCCGGCGCGGCAGACAGCGTTGCAGTTTCAATTCTACCACATCGGCTCGCGAGACAATAACCTGGACAATCGCTGATCCCGACAAAGCTCTCGCGGCTCGGCCGTGCTGCCTCCCGCTCCTCTCCACCCGGGGGCCAGCCGCGCCATCGTGGCCGCCTTTCGCCCAGTACCCCCGCCGTTCGAGGGGGTGGCAACAATGTCACCGGCGGCGCCAGTCGCTTGAGATTCCGCGCGGCGGGGGCTAGAATCTTCGCGCTTTCTCGGCGCGAGCCGCTTCTTGTGTGTCGCCTGTCTTTTGTCTTCATGGGGAGAAGCTTCGATGAATTCACCAGCGAGCAATCGGGCCTCGAACAGGTCTCGGACCACCACGGCAGCAGCCAGCCGTCCTTGGCTGGCGGCCACCCGGCTGATCCTGCTGCTGACGTGCCTGTGCGGGTTGCTGGTCGGCTGGTCGTCCTCTTGCCTGGGCGTCGACGCCGAGGTTCTCTTGCGGGGCGGCACGATCTTCGACGGGACGGGCGCACCGGGCGTGGTTGGCGATGTGGCCCTCGCCGGCGACAAGGTCCTCGCCGTGGGAAAGTTCGATGTCGGCCGCGCCGGGCGGGTGATCGACTGCACGGGCCTGATCGTCACGCCTGGATTGATCGACCTGCACACCCATAGCGATCGGAGCATCACCCAGCCTTCGCTCCGCGCGAACCTGAACTACTTGAAGCAGGGTTGCAGCACGGTCGTAACCGGCAACTGCGGCCTTGGCCCTGTCGACGTCGGCAAATACTTCGAGCAACTGGAGCGGGACGGAGTCGGTTCGAACGTGATCCAACTGGCAGCCTACGGCCCGATTCGCAGCGAGGGCATGCGGAACGCCAACCGCCGCCCCACGGCGGAGGAGTTGGAGCGGCTGAAGGAGCAAACGGACCGCGCGATGCGGGCCGGCGCCTGGGGAATGTCGACCGGACTGTACTACAGTTGGAACACTCATGCCAACGTCGATGAGCTCGCGGAGGTAGCCCGAGTGGTGGCCTCGCATGGCGGCCTCTATGCCAGTCACATACGCAGCGAGTCGGACGGGCTGCTCGAATCGGTCCAAGAGGCCCTGGAGATCGGCCGCCGGGCAGGCCTGCCGGTCCATATTTCCCACTTCAAGGCGAGCCTCAAGCCGAACTGGGGCAACCTGCGGGCGGCGGCGGCGATCATTGAAGAGGCCCGGCGCCAGGGACAGCAGGTCACCGCGGACCAATACCCCTACATCGCCTCCTCGACGAGCTTCGAGCCGTCGGTGGTTCCGCTGGGGGCGATTCCCGGCGGGCCGAAAGACCTCCGCCAGCGGATGCAGGCTGACCCGGCCCTGGATCGCCAGATCCGCGAACGGCTCCGCAAACAGTTGGCCGGCACCGAGGACGTGCTGCTCTGCTCCTGCAAGAAGGAGGCTTGGAGATGCCGCCGTATCTCCGAGATCGCGGCCGCCGAGAAGCTCGATCCGGTGGACGTCGTCTTGGAGGTCTACTGCCTGGGCGGCGGGTCCGTTGTGAACTTTGCAATGTGCGAAGAGGACGTTCGCTACGGAATGACGCTTCCCTGGGTGGCGACCGCGTCGGATGGCTGGGGAGCGGGCCCCACCGAGTCCCCCGTCTTCCACCCGCGATTGTTCGGCACCTTCCCCCGGAAGATCGGGCGCTACGCGCTGGACGAGAAAGTCATTCCCCTGGCCCAGGCAATTCGGAGTTGCACCGGGCTGCCGGCCGACATTTTGAGGCTGGGCGACCGGGGATATCTCCGCGCGGATGCGTTCGCCGACGTGCTCGTGTTCGACCCCGAAAAGTTCCGCGATCAGTCCACCTTCGAGAAGCCGGGGGTCTATGCGACCGGAGTCCGCTACTTGTTCATCAACGGCAAGCCGGCCATCGACGACGGCAAACCGGCAAAGACACTCTGCGGGCGAGTGCTCCGGCACCACTCCCCGTAGAATCCAGAAAAGTCCGGATCGGAGGCAGATCATGGGCCGTTTTCAGATGCGTTGCAGGCCGGCGGCGCCGCCTGGCTGTTGGCTGGTCCTGGCGGCTTTTCTCGGCGGATTGATGGACGGGCGGGCTTTGGCCCAGGTTGAACACGTCGCGGCCGAGCCGGCCAAGACCGCCTCGGTGCGAATCGTCTTCGTGGGTGACGTCATGCTGGGCCGCGCGCCGGGTGAGGCGATTGCCCGTGGCGAAGACCCCTTTGCGGACCTGGCAGCGATCCTCAAGGACGCGGACCTGACCGTCGGGAACCTGGAATGCGTGGTCGCCACGTGCGGCGAGCCGGTCCCCAAACCGGTCAACCTCAGGGCCGGCCCCGCTTGCATTCCGTTGCTCCAGCGATACTTCTCCGCCGTATCCGTCGCAAACAATCATTCCGGCGACTATGGCCCCGAGGCGCTCGTCGAGCAACTGGCCCTGCTGGAAAGCGCCAAGGTGCCCTATTTCGGCGGCGGCCGCAACCGCAAGGAGGCGCATCGTCCGCTGATCTTGGAGCGGAACGGCCTGCGGGTTGCGCTTTTGGGTTACAACGACGTGATCCCTCCCTCGTTCGAGGCCGGCGAGGATCGGCCCGGAACCGCCTGGCTCAGGCCGGCGGACGTGATTGCCGCAATCAAGGCGGCGCGCGAGGTGGATCACGCCGACCTGGTAATCCCCGTGCCACATTGGGGTGTGGAGAACAAACCCCGCCCCGAGGAGTACCAAAGGGTGCTCGCCCGGCGCATGATCGATGCCGGCGCGGATGCGGTGATCGGCGGGCACGCGCACGTCACGCAGACCGTGGAGCTCTACAAGGGGCGGCCGATCGTCTACAGCCTGGGCAATTTCGTCTTCGATTGGCGCATCCCCGGACCGCCGATGGTGAGCTGGATCGTTCGGTTGACGCTATCCAAGTTGGAGCCTCCCCAGATGGAGACGTTCGTAGCGACCGTCGACCGCACGGACGGGTTTCCTCGTTTGAGTCTTAAGCCGAAGAAATAGCGGCTGATCTGCGAGAAAAACCCGGGGTTAAATGAGCTTGCGTGATTCGAATTCATGAGAGCGTGATAGCCGCGTGGGCTTGCCCCGCGGCGCGCCTGCGCTGCGGCACAACCCGTACGTAACGAAGCGTGGGGCAAGCCCACGCGGCTATCTGGACAACAGCCGCTTTTTCCACGAATCACGCAGGTCGATTTAGTTGGCCCCCGCCGGCACCAAGGGCAGGACGATGTGCGAAGGCCGTTCGGCGTCGTGGTAGATCGTGTTCACGGCCGTGATCATCCGGCGATTGTCGTTCGGCGGCTCGCCCGTGTTGGGGTTCACGTCGAACCGCGGGAAGTTGCTGCTGGAGACGTCCACCCGGATTCGGTGCCCCTTCTTGTATACGTTGCAGCAGGGGTCGAGCTTGATGCTGAACTCGTAGACCTGGCCGGGGGTCATCAGCTTCTCCTGTTTATCCGAGTCGCGGTAGCGAGCGCGGATAATCCCGTCGCCCATGATCAGGTCGAACCCGGCGGGGAAATCCGGGCTCGTGGGGTAGACGTCGATCA
>JAMOAF010000920.1 GCA_023621895.1 Planctomycetota bacterium | reverse complement strand
CCCTTGGCGCCCATGGCTCTTGCGTTGTTGACCCGGTCGCTGAGGCGAAAGTGCGGGCGGCGGAGCGCCATCCGCTCCACCTCCCAGACATAGCCGTGGATGGAGACGTCGTCCGGGATCAGGGGGCACTCCCGGAGCAGTTGCACCTGCTTGGCGCATGTCTCGTCCACATCGTCGAACATCCGGATCCACTTGGAAAATGCGCTCGACGGCAGCGCCAATTCGTCGAGCGCCGGGTCGAGGGCAACCTGCTCCGGATCGATTCCCTTTTCGCGCAGCGCGGCGGTGACGAACTCCCCGCTCGCGGTCATCATGCCGCACTCGGTGTGGTTGACCACGATGATCTCCTTGGTGCCGAAAAACTGCGTCGTGAGCATCGCGGACCGAATCGCGTCGTCGGTCACCAGGCCGCCCGCGTTGCGGAACACGTGGGCGTCGCCATCCCGAATGCCAAGCGCCTGGTTGACCGGGATTCGCTCGTCCATGCAGGCCAGCACGAAGAGGCGGCGATTGTTGGGGATGCCTCGCTGGCGGCGCAGCGCCCAAGCCTCGCGTTCGGCCAGTTCCAGATCGATCTGTTGATGCAGCATTTCCAAGACCCCGTCTGCTAAGGAAAAATGGAGTGGTTGCTTTCTGCGGATGCATCGGGCGCGACCTCCGAGGCCGCCCGGCGTCCGGCAGCTCGACAAACGTGTACCTAAAGGTATACAATAATCGTAGCGCAGACGACTCGGATGTCAAGTTGTAGAATCTCCGGGAGGCCGACGATGCTTAACAAGACGACGGAATACGCGTTGCGGGCTGCACTCTACCTGGCTGGCAATCCCGGCCGGTGGCCATCCCGCCGAGAGATCGCCAAGGCGACCCGCATTCCCTCGCGTTATGTGTACAAGGTCCTCCAGTCGCTGGTTCGTGCGGGCTTGGTTCGTTCCGAAGTCGGCCGGGGGGGCGGATACTGCCTGGCGAGGAAGCCGGACGAATTGACCCTCTTGGATGTCGCGGCAGCCACCGCTCCGCTGGAGCGGATTCGTTCGTGCCCGCTGGGGCTGAAGTCCCACACCAGCCTTTGCCCGCTGCACCGGCAGCTCGACGCGGCGTACGCCGCGCTGGAGGATGTGCTGCGACAATTCACGCTCGGCGATGTGCTTCGGGACGCCAGCCCGATCGTGCCGTTCTCACCATGTCGACAGGAAAAGGAGTAACCAGCGTGAAACCTCGACTGATCTGCGTGGCACTCGCAAGTCTCGCCGGATGGATTGCCGCGCCCCCGGCGGCCGCGACCGCGGCGGAATCCCGCCTGGTCGCTTTTCCCGAGAACAGTTCGACCCTGACAATAATCCGGGACGGCGAGCCCTACCTGGAAATCGCCCTGATGGGCTGGGAGCCGAACTGGAAATACATGGGACTGCGCGGCAAGGTCGTCGAAGAGGAATCATCGGTGCTTCTGGCCAATTCGGCCAAGACCACCACCGGGGCGGAGGTCTCTCTCGACCTGCGGGCACGGCAGACCGGCCCGCGCCAATTGACCCTCGGCGCCGAGGTCAGCGCGTCGAAAGACGCGCAGCTACTATACGTCGTCGCCGCGGTGACCCTGGCCAAACAGGCATTCGATGGCGGCAAGGCCCTCGCCGATCTCAGTGGGGGAGAGACCGGGCAGGTTGAACTTCCGCTCGATAGGAAGGGACTGGGAAATGCGGTCCGCCAGGTACGCGTTTTTGACGCGGCGGGCCGGCCCGCGCAACTGGCCTTCGCGCCGCCCAGAGACATTCCCAGCGACGGAGCGGCACGGGTGGTGCTGGCCGAGGGCCGGCTTGCCGCCGGCCAGCCGGCGAAGACGTCGATCGTGCTCGACCTGGCGGAGGAGGTGGAATTTCTGGCCGGGCCCAGCCGGATACCGTTCGAACCCGGATTCGAAGATTGGTACGTGTTCGCGCCCGACGCCGACCACGACCGGTCCTCCGAGATCGGCATGCAGAGCTGGTTGGCGGCGCCGGCCGGCAAGCACGGCCGCATCCAGCGCGACGGCAAGCGGCTCGTCTGCAACGGCCGGCCGATCAAGCTCTGGGGGCTCAACCTGTGTTATGCAGCGTGCGCTCCGGAAAAAGAACCGGCCGACAAGCGGGCCGCATTCTACGCCAAGTATGGAGTCAACGCCGTGCGGCTTCACAAGTATGCCGACGGACCCGGCTGGGCCGGCATTCAATCCCCCGACAGCTTTGTCCAGTTCGATCCCGAAGCGCTCGATCGCATGGACTACCTGGTCGCCGCGCTGAAGAAGCGGGGAATCTACGTCAAGCTATCGGCTCATTTCGGCGCGCAGAAGCTCGGCCCCGCGGACAAGAAACACGTGCCCTACTTGGAGGAGTTCGGCGAGTTTGACGGCAACGAGAGCCGGATCACCACGCCCCACAGTGCGGTCCACTACGCGCCCGAGTTGCAGCAAGTGCAGATTCTGCACGCGGAGTGTCAGGTTTTCCGGGGGAAACAGCCACTTTTCACGGTGCGGTGCTACACCCGTGCGACATTCCGCCAAGAAATGAAAACCCGCCAGCAGTCCATTGCCGGCGGG
>JAMOAF010000667.1 GCA_023621895.1 Planctomycetota bacterium | reverse complement strand
ATCACGAATTCCCGCAGGGTTTGGGTCGCCCAAATGCGAAACTGGGTAGCCTGGGTGCTGTTGACCCGGTAGCCCACTGAAATAATGGCGTCGAGATTGTAGAAGTTCACCATATAGCTCTTGCCGTCCGTGGCAGTTGTCCGGAATTTCCGGAGAACTGATTTTTCTTCTAACTCTCCACTGGCAAAGATGTTACGAAAGTGCTCACTAATCGTGCGGATGTCTACCGCAAAGAGTTCGGCGATCTTCTTTTGATTCAGCCAAAACGTCTCCGATTCATAGAGTACCTCGACCCGGACTGTACCCTCCCCGGTCTGGTACAGAATGAGCTGCCCATCTTTGGGTGGCTTGTCATTGCTCATAGCGGTTGGTTCTCCGCTGCCCCATGGTGCGCCGTTCCGCGGCGACGTGCGGGTGCTGTTGCACAACATCTAACGTGTCGAGGACATCCGTCTGAGGCACGGGGCCTACTGTCGAGAGTTCTTTCGCTCCTCGTCCGACGCCACCGCGTCGCGGTCGCGCTCGGCGCGGCGAGCGAGCGTGCCGAGCAGTTCGGCAACCTTGCCGGGCTGCGCGCCGGCGAGATTCTGCTGTTCTGTCGGGTCGTCCGCCAGGTTGAACAGCTCAATCGCTTTCTTCTTGCCCTCCGTGGCGATCAGTTTCCAGTCGCCGTCGCGAACCGCCCGAGCGCGGAAACCTGGTGCGGCCCAATAGAGCGGCCGGGGGGCAAGCGGCGCCCGGCCGAGAAGCGCGGCCGAGGCGTTCACACCGTCCCATTTCAGGTCTTTGGGCGGCACGTAGCCGGCCAGCGACGCGAGTGTGGGCATCCAATCGGCGATGTGGATCGGCGCGTCGATCCTGCCCGGCTTGAGCCGAGCGGGCCATTCGACCACGGCCGCCACATGGATTCCGCCTTCGTAGAGACTGCCCTTCTGGCCGCGCCAAGGGCTGTTATTGCCAACCAGTCGGCCGTTCGGGCAGTTGTCATCAGGGTACTTGAGGTCGTTGTTTTCGACCGTGCTCCCGCCGTTGTCGCTGGTGAAAACGAGCAGGGTATTCTGCCTGCGTCCGGTTTTTTCCAGCGCGGCGACGATCCGCCCCACGGCATCGTCCAAGTGCATGACCGACGCGGCGTAGTGCCGGGGCACGTCGCCGGTGATCTCCTTCGGCACGCGCGCCAGCCACTCCTCCGGTTCTTTCAGCGGCAGATGCACGGCCGTGAACGGCACGTAGAGGAAGAACGGCCGGGCCGTGCGCGACTCGATCCAGCGGACGGCCTCGGCGGCTAGCAGGTCGGTGACGTGGCCCGTTTCGGTGATCAATTGCCCGTTGCGGTGCCATGTCTTGACGTAGGGACCCTGCTTGTAGCAGTGGTTCCAGGGGCTCACGCCGCCGGCCAGCGAGCCGTAGGAGTGGTCGAAGCCGAAATGGTTTGGCCCCCAGTCGGGCTTCGAGCCGAGGTGCCACTTGCCGACCAGGCAGGTGTCGTAGCCGACGCTCTTGAGCGCCACGGGCAGCGTGACCGTGTCCCAGGGCAGCGCCCGCTCGTTCTGCGGGCTGGTCACTCCGAAGCGGCTCCAGAAGCGGCCGGTCATCAGGGCCGAGCGGGTGGGGCTACAGACCGGGGCCACGTAGTGCTGGGCAAGTTCAACGCCTTGGCGGGCTATCCGGTCGAGATGCGGCGTCGGCGCATTGCCGCCATGGAAAGCCACGTCGGCATAGCCCAGGTCGTCGGCCATGATGAAGACGAAATTCGGCCGCTCGGCCGAAAGGAGCGGCAGGGCGGCGCCCAGCAGAAACAGGCAGAGGAGGGACGTTCGCATGGCATCCTCGTGCGGGTGCAACGTGGGGCGGTCCAACGCGGACCGGCGCCGCGGGGGCTACATGGCCGAAAATGCTTCCAAACCCGACTTGTGGGCCCTTCCGCTGCCGGCAGCGGCGGCCCACCATCGCGATCCCAGAATTCTCCCCGATTCGAAACGTCCAGGCCATACCCTGTTCGAAATCGATGGTTCGTGACCAGTCTCAGGAGTCAACGCGAAGGGTTCGTTCGATATCCAAGGCAATCTCGCGGTTTGCGCAGCCTGGAATCCGCGAAAGTTCAAGTTCCGATCACTTGAAGTCGCGTTTGTCGATGCCGTATTGTTTGAGCTTTCGCAGCAGCGTCCGGCGGCTCAAACCGGCCACGTCGGCCGCGGGCTGAATTCGCCCGCCACTGGCGCGGAGGGCCGCCGTGAGGTAACTCGCCTCGATCTCCCGGACGAGCGGCTCGAGATGCTCGGCGAGCGACTTGCCGGTATCGATCCGCATCGGCAGCGGTTGATCGGCGGACGGTCGCGGCAGGGGAGCGACGACCTCGTGGGACTCGTCTGCGATTTCCATGCACTTGGCGAAGTCCTTGGCGGCCAAGCGCTTGCGGCGGACGGATAGGAGAATTCGTTCGGCGAAGTTTTCCAACTGGCGGACATTGCCGGGCCAGTCGTAGGAAGTGGCCGCGTCCAGAAACTCGTCCGACAGTTGGGGTGGGGTGATCTGATAGTGGTTGGCGAGTTTGCGGATGAAATGGCCGAGGAGAAACACGATGTCTTCCCGCCGGTCGCGGAGCGGTGGAATCGTCAGACGAATTACGTCGAGCCGGTAGAACAGGTCCTCACGGAACTCGTCGTTTTCCACGGCCTGCTCGAGCGAGGCGTTGGTTGCGGCAATCACACGGACATCGACGGCAATTTCATCCTGCCCACCCACCGGCCGAACGCTTTTTTCCTGAAGCATCCGCAGCAGACTGAGTTGCGACTGGGGCGGCATATCGCCGATCTCGTCCAGAAGGAGTGTCCCTCCCTCGGCGTGGCGAACCAGGCCGTTCTTCGCCCGGGTGGCGCCCGTAAACGAACCTTGCTCGTGCCCGAAAAGCTCTGAGTCAAACAATTCCGGCGAAATACTGCTGCAATTTGCCGATACGAACCGCCCCGTTCGGCCGGACCTGCGATGGATGGCACGGGCGATCAGCTCCTTGCCGGTTCCCGTCTCTCCCACGATCAGAACCGTTGCATCGGAAGCGGCAATCCGGTCGCACAATTCGAACAGGTCCCACATCGCCGGATTGCGGCTCCAGAGCGACTCGAACCGGGAATTTTTCGCCGGAGCGGCCGCCGACGTATCGATCCTCGGCAGAAACTGCTGGTTCTCGAGAATCGCGGCGGCACTCTCGACAACTGCGTTCACACCGGCCTCGACAACTACGTCCTTGGCGCCGGCGTGAAACAAATCTCGGACCAGCTCGCCGGATGCTTGCGTCGCCCAGACAACCACGTCTAGCAGGGGAAACGTCTTCGACACGCTTGCCACAACCGCAACGGACTGCGCCTCGGCGCCTTTCGCCGTGTCCACGACCGCCAGCCGCGGCAAGCGTCCGGCGTGGTGAAGCTGCTCGAGATTCACCGCTTTCGCGACGAACGGGCGGCAACCGGCCAACCGGAGGGCATTGCGCAATTCGCGTGAGCTGCGGAACAGGGCCACGAGAGGTTCGTCAGGCATCGGCGTCTCTGTTGGGAACCGGGAAAATGGGAACGCACTGACCCATCATACCAAATCTCGCGAAATGGGACATGGGTGGCTCGTAAATTTGCGACACGCGTGGCCCGTTGGCCGCGCAAGGCGCCTGCCCCCCGGAAAGACCATTTGGCACGTGATTCGCACCTTGCCGCCGTATCAAGTCCACGGGACACGAGTATGTCGACGTTTTCGAGTTGAAGAAACGAGCATGCACCAGCGCAGTCGTCAAACACAAGAAAGCCCCCAAGGGATCATGCAAGTACACTCGGACGACAATCGCTACACAGGCAACAGCGACATGGGAACTGGCCGGATAGCGCCGACAAGGCGGCGCCGCGCCAGGCACCGCGTCGAGACCCTGCCGGTCGCGCCCAATATCTCTCAATTAAAGCGTTTCTGCTATTACCTGGGCGCGCTGGACTCCCGTTTCTTCCTCGCCGACCAGATCCAGTCGCACTTGGAGCACTTTCTCGAAGCGGACGGCAACGTCAACGGTCCGACCGCGGGTTTGCTCCGGCGGCTGTTTCGCGGGTGCCAGGAGATTATTCAAGAAGCCGACTACACGTACTTTCTGCTCCGGCCCCGCGCCGGCGCCAAGCTGATCATGCGGCTACATCCCGAGCGGGACGCTTTGGAGGAGGTCTCACGCGAGCAATACCTACAGGTGAAGGACACGCTCGTGCAGGGGCCTGAAATCGCGTCGCTGCGCGGGCTCGCGATCGACTTTCGGCCGTTTTTCGCCGGTTTTCCGCGGGTCGCGCTGGCCAAGGAGATGGGCGAAGGGATCTCCTTCCTCAACCGCCATCTCTCCGGCCAGATGTACCGCAATCCCGAGGTCTTTCGCAAAGCCCTGCTGCAATTTCTACAGGACTGCCAACTCAATGGCAGGAGGATTCTTGTCGCCAGTCACGTGGACAGCCCGGAAGCCCTCGCCGGAGGCGTCGATGCGATCGAAGCCGCCTTCGCCGATCGGCCCGCCGAGACGCCTTATGCCGCAGTCGCGCACGAGATGCTGCTGGAGGGTTTCGAGGCGGGCTGGGGGCGCGATGTCGGCTCGATCCGTGAGAATCTCTCGCTCCTTGGCCAGGTGCTGGATTCATCGGACCCCGTGCGTTTCGAGCGGTTCCTGGGGCGCCTTCCGCTGGTTCGGAGCGTGCTCATGGTGTCTCCCCACGGGTGGTTTGCCCAGGACGGCGTCCTCGGGCGGCCCGACACGGGCGGGCAAGTCACGTATGTGCTCGATCAGACCCGCGCCATGGAAAAAAGCCTGATTTCGCAGTTCCACGAGTGCGGGATCGACGCTGCGCCGCGGATTGTCGTGCTGACGCGGCTGATCTCCAACGCCGACGGCACGACCTGCGGCGTGCCGCGCGAGAAGATCCACGGTACGGAGGACTGCTGGATCGTCCGGGTGCCGTTTCGCGATCGCAGCGGCGAGATCATCCCGGACTGGATTTCCCGGTTCCAGATCTGGCCCTACCTGGAGTCGTTTGCCGACGAGGCGAGACACACGGCGGTTACGGAACTGATGGGCCCGCCCGACTTGATCATCGGCCACTATTCCGACGGCAACCTCGTGGCGCACCGCCTGGCGGAGGACCTGGAGACAACCCACTGCGCGGCGGTGCATGCCCTGGAAAAGACGAAATATCTGCTCAGCGACATGCACTGGGCCGACATGGAGAACGATTATCACTTCTCGCTCCAGTTCACCGCCGACATGATCGCCTACAATTCCGCCGACTACATCATTTCCAGCTCCTACCGCGAGATTGGCGGCACGGACCAGGACATGGGGATGTTCGAGGCGTACGAGACGTTCTCCATGCCGGGTCTATACCGTGTGATTTCCGGACTGGATCCGAAGCTGGCCAGGCACAACATCGTGCCCCCCGGGGCGAACGAAGAGTACTTCTTTCCCTATTCCGAACGTTCCCGGCGCGTCGCGGCGATGGGAGACCGGCTCGCCCGGCAGTTCCTCTCCGCCGAGCCGAGCGAGCAGGCGATCGGCGTGCTGGAGAATCCCGACCTGCCGGTAGTGTTCGCCATGGCGCGAATGGACCGCATCAAGAACCTCGGCGGGCTGGCGAAGATCTTCGGAAAGCACGCGCGTCTGCGCCAGGCTGCGAACCTGTTCATCATTTCCTCGACGACGGACCCCCGGCAATCGACGGACCAGGAGGAGATCGCCGAGATCCACCGGATGCACGAGCTTCTCGACGCCTACGGGCTGCACGGGCACGTCCGCTGGTGCGCCGCGCGGCTGAACAAGGTGGAGACGGGGGAAATCTATCGCGTCGTCGCGGACCGGGGGGGCGTGTTCGCGCAGCCGGCCTTCATGGAAACCTTCGGCTTGACGGTCGTCGAGGCAATGGCTTGCGGGCTGCCGGTCGTGGTGACCTGTTTCGGGGGACCTTCGGAGATCGTCATCGACGGGCAGTCCGGCGCCGTGTGCGACCCCAACAATCACGCCTGTTTCGGCGATGCCTTGGCGCGCGTTGTCGGCGATTGCGCCTCCTGGAACGCTTTCAGCCAGGAGGGTGTAAAACGGGTCCGCGAAGCCTTCACCTGGGCCAGGCACGCGGAACGAATCCTCCAGTTGTCCAACGTTTACTCCTACTGGAACTATCTTGACGTGATGAACCGGCCCGCCTTGGACAGATATATCGAGACGCTGTATCACGCGGTCTACCGGCCTCGATTGTGGGGCATTGAAAGGGAGTGAGGATGTACATCCAGATGATTAGTGTCCACGGACTGGTGCGTGGCAAGCAGATCGAAATGGGGCGCGACGCCGACACGGGCGGCCAGGTCCGCTACGTCATCGAGCTTGCCAAGGCGCTGAGCGAGTGCGACCGGGTCGAGCAGGTGGACCTGTTCACGCGGCGGCTGCGCGACAAGCGGGTCTCCGCGGACTATGCCCGCCAGATCGAGCCGCTGGGTCCCAAGGCGCGGCTCGTCCGTCTGCCTTGCGGCGGAGGCCGCTACATCCGCAAGGAGCGGCTCTGGCCGTATCTCGACGAATTCGTTGATGCGATGGTTGCCTTCACGCGCCGGGAGAAACGGATTCCGACCGTGGTGCACGGCCACTACGCCGACGCGGGCTACGTGGCGAGCGAGGTCGCGGGCGTGTTTGATGTGCCCTTCGTGTTCACGGGCCATTCCCTCGGCAAGCCGAAATTGGAGTATCTGCTCAAGGAAGGCTGGTCGCATGGAGAGGCGGACCGCGAGTTGGCGATCGATCACCGCATCGCGGCCGAGCAGGCCTGCCTTGCTTTGGCCGACCTTGTGATCACCAGCACCCGGCACGAGCGAGACAACCAGTACCGCGAGTATTACAGGGACGAGGACCTGCGTTTCGAGGTCATTCCACCGGGAACCGACCTGGAGCGGTTCTTCCCGTACTATGAATACGAAATGCCGAATTCCGACGTTGCCGAGGAGTTCAAGCAGGCTCGGGTGCGGATGCAGCATGACCTGGGCCGCTTCCATTTCGTCCAGGAAAAGCCGCTGATCCTCTCGCTGTGCCGCCCCGACCGCCGCAAGAACATCGGCGCCCTGATCGAGGCCTACGGGCAGAGCAAGAAGCTTCAGGCCCTGGCGAACCTGGCGATCCTGGCGGGCATTCGCACCGACATCGAGAAGATGGCAGACAACGAGCGCCAGGTTCTTACCGACATGCTCCTGGCAATGGACCGCTACGACCTTTATGGAAAGCTGGCGATCCCCAAGACCCACTCGTCGGAGACCGACGTGCCCGAGTTGTACCGAATCGCGGCGGAGAAGCGCGGCGTGTTCGTCAACTCGGCCTTCATCGAGCTTTTCGGGCTGACCGCCATCGAGGCCTCGGCCACCGGCCTGCCGTTCGTGGCCACGCACGACGGAGGCCCCCAGGACATCGTCGAGAATTGCGGCAGCGGCCTGCTCGTCGACGTGACGGATCGCAGGCAGCTTGCCGGCGGCATCCTGAAACTCCTGACGGACAACAAGCTGTGGCAGGAGAAATCGACCAACGGCATCAATCGCGTCCGCGAGTGCTATAGCTGGCGGTCGCATTGCAGGAAGTACCTGGAGTGCGTCGAGGACGTGATCCGCAAGCCGGCCAAGGTGGCGCCGCTGGGCGGCATCGGGGGATTCGCCCGCCGCTTGACGCAACTCGAAGGCATGTTGATCTCCGACATCGACAATACGCTGCTGGGCGACGACGAGGCACTCGAAAACCTGGTCGCTCTGCTTGAGGAACACGGCGAGCGATTCGGCTTCGGCGTCGCCACCGGCCGGAGCGTCGACTTGGCGATGGAAGTCCTCCGCGACAAGGGCATCGGAGAGATCGACGCCGTCGTGGCGTCCGTCGGCGCCGAAATCTACTATGGCCCGGAATGCATTCCCGACAAGGGCTGGGCAAGTCATCTTCGAGCCAAGTGGCGTCCCGACCGCGTGCATCAAGCACTCGACCGATTGTCTTTCCTGCACCTCCAGACCGAGGATCACGCGCAACGCGAGTTCAAGATCAGCTACAACCTCGACGAGACGGTCAACCCCGCCGAGGCTTTGCCGATCCTCCACGACGCGCTGACGAAGGCCAAGGCGGCGTACCACCTGGTCTTCTCCCACGGCACGTTCGTCGACATTCTCGCGCCACGAGCATCCAAGGGGAAAGCGGTCCGTTACCTCTCGGACAAGTGGAACACTCCCCTGGAACGCATCGCCACCGCCGGCGACTCCGGCAACGATCTGGATATGCTCATGGGACGGACGGCGGGGATCGTCGTCGCCAACCATTCCGCCGAGCTTGATTCGCTCCAGAATACGAAGGCGAACCTGGTTTATTTTGCCAGGTCGGCCCATGCCGCGGGCATCCTGGAAGGGCTCCGGCATTATGGCTTCCTGACGGACGGCGAGGCGCCCGCCGTCAAGGAGGAGGAAGCCGCCGTCGGGGTCTCGTGAATTGCCCCGGCGGTGGGGCGGCGCCCCTGGCAAAACGGCCTCGGCTGCGCCTGGCTCAGCACGAGCTCCAGCCTTCTGCCGGCTCCCGATCTCAAGCAGGGGAACATTGCGAATATTTTACGCCCATTTTATCATTGGTCTATTCCGATCGTTTGTGTGATTCACGGTTCCATCACCCAATCGCCTCGATGGCCGCTCGACTGCCAAACACCACCCTGGGGGAAACGCGATGCGAAAATCGGTGATGCCCCCTCGATTCAGAAAGGCCAGCCCGCGCCGGCTGGCCATCGAACGGCTCGAAAACCGCGTGCTGCTCGACGCCGGCGGACTTGCCGTTTGGCTTCCCGGCGCGGCCACGGATCTGGGTGAGCTGGTTTTCTACCGCGATCAGCACGTGGATCTGTCCGGAGGCGATTTGTCGTACGAGTTCCGCGCTGCTCACGATGCCATTCTCGCGGCCGAAGCATCGAGCGCAAGCGGCAGCCGCGCGACGATCGCCCTGTTCGACGCGGAAGGCAACCTGCTCGCCGAGCAGGAAGGGCCCACCAGCCGCATCGACCACGATGCAGTCGCCGGCCGACGGTATTTTATCACGCTCTCCGGCGGCGCAGCCGACCTCGACTTGCGGATCGCCAACCAGGTGGGGCGCGACGATGGCGATACGCTGCCGATCTTCGGGAGCCCGGGCGATGACGTGTTCGAGATCGCCAGTTCGGGGCTCGAAGGCAAGGTGAACGGCATCGCATACACCTTCACTCCCGCGGCGCTCTCCGACCCGCCGCGCGATCGGATGCGGCTGTCGATCGACGGCGGCGGGGGCAACGACACGGTGCAATTACGCGGCCTCGGCGCTGAACTGCACGCGTCGCCCGAACTGGTGGCGTTTGTCTCGATGTACTACGAGGCGGACGCCAGCCGGATAACCTACGTTCATGCCTACGGGGAAGGCGACGGCGACATCGCCTACCTGGACGGCTCGGCCGGGCAGGACAAGCTCAAGATCGAGCCGGATTACGACCACGTGAAGCTGATCGGCTCGGGCTACACGCTGCGGGCCAAGTTTTTCGAGCGGGTTGTGGTGGACACGGGCGAGAGGGAAGACCTGGCGCGGATCTGGGACACAGCATCGGAAGATCGCCTCTTTTTCCAGCCCGGTCAGTTCCAATTCCTCAGCCAGGCCGGCTGGGACGTTCGCGCCGCGGGAATCGAAAGCGCGATCTTCCGATCGACGCTTGGGGGCGCCGACAGGGCGATACTCCAAGACTCGCCCGGCGACGACCTGTTCTTCGCTCGGCCTCACAAATCGATCTGGTCGGGGCCGGGCTTCGATCTGACGGTCCGCGGAGCGTCGTTCATCGAGGTCTACTCCACCGACGGCGGCTGCGATCGGGCCAAGCTGCACGGCAGCCAGGCCAGCGACCAGTTCGAAACGCTCGGGCGGAATGCCGGACTGAGCCAGACCGGCGGAACGTTCACCCCCCTCTATGCCGTGCACGCCTTCGACTGGGTCAAGGCCTACGCGCACGGGGGCGAGCAGGACGTCTGCGCGCTGGACCCGGACGCCGCGTTCGAGACGGTTCTCGACGGCCAGTGGACCGAGGTTTCCAAAGAAGAGCTAACCGAACGCCTTCTCCAGGACGGCGGTGGTTTTTTCTAGACCCAGCCGGGCGTTGGTCAGCGCGTCGTACTGCTCCCAGTACGTCTTATTGAAGAGTTCCAGGGAGAGGACGCCGCGGAAGCCCGTCTCGTAAAGGGCTCGAAGCACGTCGGCCAGCGGACAGACGCCGTCGCCCGGATAAACGCGGTGCGAGTCGTTGATCTGATCGACCGGCGGGTCGGCCGGGTAGTCGTTGATGTGGAAATTGACCATCGCCGCGCCGTTGAGGAGCCGCAGGCCCTCGAAGGGGCTTCCACCCTTATACATGTGGTAGGCGTCGAGCAGCAGGCAGGCTTTCGGGTGGCCCGTCTGCATCGCCACGAGGGCCGCTTCGCCGGCCCTGCCGAGCGTTTGCGCCCCGCCCCAGATCTCCAACTGGGGGATGACTCCGATCGACTCGCCGATTTCGAGAATCTCGCGGTAGCGGCGCGCGACGTCCAGCAGGTCGACTCCCGGCGTGCGGTGGATTCCAGCCGGCGCTGCGGCGATGTGGCGGCCGCCCAGTTCGGCCAGCATCCCCATGGCCTGTTTCATCTGCTCGACGCCCCTGGCGCGAGCGGCCTGGTCTGCAACCGCCCATTGGGAGAAGTCGATCGCGCTGGAGACCCGCAGTCCCGCGTCGTCGATCCGCTTGCGCAGGTCCTTGAGCGAGCCGCCCCCGTCGACGTATTTCTTCAGATCGCGAGTCCAGGGCTCGATCGCCCGGTAGCCGGCCTTGGCGGCCACGTCGACCTGTTCGGGCGCCGAGAGATTATGCCCGAGGATCGTGCCGGTGTTCAGCCCGAGGATGAACCTCCGCGAGGGCTCGGTCGCTGCCGGCGCCATCGCCGGCGTTCCGGCAGCGAGGATCGCCGCCCCAGCCAGTGTGCCCGTGGAGGCGACGAAATCGCGTCGCGAAAGTCGGTCGGTCATCGTCTTGCCTGAATTGGGAGGGCGGTCTATTCCGGGTCGATCGGCCCCGGCAGCGGCGCTTCGGCCGGGGGCAACTGCGGGCGCTGGCTGCCGGCGTCGGCGGCCTCTTGCTTCCGCGGCGCCCGGGTGGGCTCCTGGGCGGCGGCCGCCGGCTGGCGGGCGGTGGTGGCCTCTGTATAGGCAGCCGGCCCGGCGCCGGAGTCAACCGGCACCATGCAGGTGCCCAGCGGAATACGGCAGCAGACGGTTCGCGGCACCCTGCAAGTGTAAGTTACCGGCACCCGCTTCTCAACGCAGCGCGGTCGGCGGACCGTCTGCTCGTAGGCCACCATCCGGCAGGTGCGGACCGGCACCTGCTCGACCCGTTCTTCATAGACCGTCTTGTAGGTGGTGACGGGCACCTGGCGGACGACCTCCTCGTCGACCCAGCGGCAGACGCGGACGGCCACCTGCTGCTCCACCCGTTCGCAGACCGGCTTGCGGACCGTGTACGGCACCTTGCGAACGGTCTCTTCCTGGACCATCCGGCAGACCTGGTAGGGCTCGGTGCGGCAGACCTGTTCGGGCTCGTAGCGGCAGACTTCGACCGGCACCTCGCGGGTGACCACCTGGGGAACGAGCGTGGTGACGGGGACCTGCTGGGCGACGATGTTCGGCCGCCATACCTTCTGGACCTCGTAGGTCCCGCGCTGCGTCTGGTGCCAGTAGAGCCCGGCGGGCTGGTTGACTTGCGTGCCGGTGATCGGATCCCAGCGGGTCTCCGGCGACGACCATTGCAGGCGGTTGCGGGGCAGCCCCGGTTTGAGAACAACCTGGTCCTGGAAGCAGCCGCGGTCCACATACTCCGTCTTGCAAGTGGTCACCGGCTGGTAGGTGGTCTGGCTCTCCGTGCGGTAGACCGTCTCGCGGACCGGCTTCATCACGGTCTGGCAGACCTGGCGCTCGGCTGTCTCCCAGACCGGCTTGTTGACCACCACGCGCTCCTCCCGCTCGGCCGTCTCTTCGACGTATCGGGTGCGGGTGTAGCTGGCGTCGCGCATGACCGTCTCCCATACCGGCTTGCGGACCGTGTAGCGCTCCTCGCGCGTCGATGTCTCCTGGACCGGCCTGGCGACCTGGTAGCGCCGCTCCTGGGTCCTGGTTTCCCACTCCGGCCGGTAGCAGGTGACCTTCTGCTCCTCGTAGACCGTTTCGTATTCGACGCGGTAGGCGGTGACCTGCTTCTCGTCGTAGACGGTCTGGTAGACGATGCGGTAGGTCTGGCCGTCGCAATTCAGGCAGGCGCCGCCCGGATAGGCAATCTGGCCGCTCGCCGGGATGGCCAAAAAAAGCCCCAGAACCGCGGACAACGAAAATACTCGGTAATTCATATCACGTCCACCCTGAAGCAAACGAGCCTCGCGGCGAGAGCCGATTCGGCGCA
>JAMOAF010000144.1 GCA_023621895.1 Planctomycetota bacterium | reverse complement strand
CCGATGATCGAACCGTAAACGACCAGCCCTCCCTCCGTGAAATTCAGCAACTCGCCGATCGTGGCCATGACCGTGGCACGCTGAAAGTCTTCCCAATACTCGATGACGTAGAACACCCTGGCCCCGACGATCCCCGGCAGGATCATCCAGAAACAGAGCATCAGCAGGCGATCCGGATCGAGGCCCAGCCGCCGCCCTCGCCAGATCGTCAAACCGATCGCCGCGAGAATCGCCAGCAGCAGCAGCGTGCCGTAGCCGCGGATCGGCAGACCTTCCGGCTCGCAGATTCTGGGCAGGACGAACCAGACGACCGCCGCCAGCGCGGCCAGCAACGGAAGATAGCCGAGGGTGTCGGCATTGAGCCCCTGGCGCCAGACGAGCCACGCCAGCAGCAGCACGCTGCCGGCGCCGACCACGGCCAGGAGCAATCCCCAGCCGAACAGGGGAATGCCGGCGACCTGGTTGGGGATGTGGAAGAGGGTCTGCATCATGGGACGGGTATGCCTGGATTACGGAGCGTGTTCTTGCGCGTCAGGCGATGGTGGCATTCAAGAGGCAGTTGTCGATCAGGCGCGTCTGGCCGATCCTCACGGCCAGCGCGATCAGGGTCGGGCCATCGGCGGCGCTCCGCGGCTCGAGCGTATCGGGATCGACCACGGCGATGTACTCGATGTCGGCACGCCCGCGATCCAGCAGGATTGTCTCGATTTCTCGCCGTATCCGGCCCGCCTCGGTCTGCCCGGCGGCGACGAGCCGCTCGGCGGCGCGGAGGCTGGCGCAGAGGGAGGCAGCCCGGGCGCGCTCGCCGGGATCGAGGTACGCGTTGCGGGAACTCATTGCCAGGCCGTCGGGTTCGCGGAGGGTCGGGCAGACGCGAACCTTGACCGGCACGTTGAGATCCTCGACCATGCGGCGGATCACAAGCGCCTGCTGGTAGTCTTTCTGCCCGAAGTAGGCGACCTCGGCGCCGGCCAGGTTGAACAACTTGAGAACGATCGTGGCCACCCCGCGAAAATGTCCCGGCCGGCATTCGCCTTCGAGGGGCTCGGCCACCGATCCGACTTCGACCCAGGTGGAGTGACCGGGCCGGTACACGCCGGCCGTTTCAGGCACGAAAGCCAACTGCACGCCCAGCGGAGCAAGCAGATCAAGATCGGCGTCGAGCGCGCGAGGATAGCGCGCGAAGTCCTCGGCCGGGCCGAACTGCGCGGGGTTGACGAAGATCGAGACGACGCACGCATCGCACTCCGCGAGCGCCGCCCGCACGAGGCTCAAGTGCCCCTCGTGCAGAGCGCCCATCGTGGGAACCAACCCCACGTGCTTGCCCTGCCGGCGCAGCTCGGCGACATGGCGGCGGAGGGCTTCTCCATCGCGGACGACTTCCGGGAGGGGAGATCGAGTGGTCATGGCATCTCTGCAAAGGATTGCGTCCGGCGTCACCTCATCGCGGCGACGGCAGCCGTGAGTTCTTCCAGGGCCTGCCCGGCACGCCGCCCGTCCAGGCGGAGCACGGGCCCCCCACTGGGTGCGCCGAGCGTTGCCAGGATCGCAGACCGAATCTCGGCGATCCTCTCAACCGTGGCAGCCGGCGGCGGCGCGATTGGGGAAGCGACTCTCCGGGCGCACCATTCGGGCGGAGCGTCAACGACGGCGATCAGCTTGGGCGGGCAGACTTGCTCGGACGCGCTCCGCCACCGGCCGATCACCTCTTCGAGCCGCGATCCGGTCAGCGCCATCCGCGCGTAGGCAACCGTCTGGCCAAACCAGAAGTCGCTTACCCAGAGAGAGGTTTGCTCCCTCCAGACCGGCAAGTCCAAGTCGAGCAGCTCGGCCCGGCGGCGAATGAATTGTAACTCGATTTCGGCGGCACTGCCAGCCGAGCCCTGCAAGTCTGGCGGGAGCGAGGCGGCGCCGGCATCGCTGAGCAGCCGCCCGGCGGCCGCACGGGCCAGTTCGGCGGCCAGAAGCGCCTTACCCGAACCAGGCGGTCCGGTGATCGCGACGTACGGCCGGGAATTCTGGAGATGTTCGAGAAGCTGCCGAATCGTCCACCCAATGGCTGGATGGATCATGTCCGGAGCCACCTCGGCGGCTGGTTCGAGGACGAATCGCCGCCAGGCCATCCGCGGATGGGGGACCTCCAGGTCGCCGCTGCGGATCATCTCCCGCCCGTAGAGCAGCAGGTCCAGATCGATCGTTCGCGGGCCCCAGCGGCCTCTGCGGCAGCGCCCCAGGTCGCGCTCAATTTGAAGCAGCGCGGAGAGCAGTTCGCCCGGCGGCAGGCTGGTCTCCACGAGCACCGCGCCGTTGAGAAATGGGCCCTGCCCGGCCGGCCCACCAACCGGAAGCGTCTGGTGATCCCGGCTCCTGGCACGCAGCGCGACGCCGGGATGGCGTGCCAGCCGGCTCACGGCCTCGTTGAGCAGCAGAGTGCGATCTCCCTGATTCGACCCCAGGGCAATCAGACAATCGGGCATTGTCGGGTGGAGCGAAAATACTCAGGGCCGCGCTGGCCGGCGCACAGCAAGATCAATTGGCGCGCTCGGCGCGCCGGCAAGCGATACGGAATCGCTTGC
>JAMOAF010000048.1 GCA_023621895.1 Planctomycetota bacterium | reverse complement strand
AATTGAGCCTTGTCCGAAAAGGACCAAGAAAAGAACGCCAAAATATTAACTGTAAACAGCTTACGGCGATGTGTCAATCTTCATCCCGAGCCGGTTCCAAGGCGGCCGAAGCCGGTTGCTTACCTCTTTAGAGGGGATCGAGAGATTGGCCCGCGGATGACAAGGCGGCATGGCCGATGCCAATTCGGCGACGATCCATTTGGACTGCGGCGAGTTTCGCGGCCTTACGGGGGTCTCACTCGGACGGGCAGGATGCCCGTCAAAAAGCCGGGGTCACCAGGCAAAAACCTCTTCGACGGCCAATGTGAAGCCCGGCAGCAGGACCGGTTCGGTGACCGTATCGTCGCGGGCAAAGACGGCCGGCTCGGAGCCGGCCCGGTGGACCGTGATGCTCCTGGTTTCTGGATTTACGTCCCACACCACTTGAACGCCCAGCCGCAGGTAATCGGCGATCTTCTCAGCCACCGCGTTGGGCCGATCGTCGGGCGAGCGGATTTCCACGGCCAGGTCCGGTGGGCCTGGGAAATAGCCTTGCGGCGGGACGGAAGGTATCCGCTGTTTGCACACGAAGGCGACATCCGGCGACCGGACGGTGTCGGGAAATCGCTCGAGCAGAAAGCCCGTATCGCCGGGCGTGACTACGCCTAAATCCTTGGAGCTGGCGAACTTGTCGATCGCCGAGTGAATCCTGCTCTCGATCCGTCCATGAGCAAATCCGGCAGGGACCATCATGATCAATTCTCCTCGGACCAACTCGCACGGCCCCAACTCGCCGGAGGCGGCGAGCAGGTGATCCGCGGTGGTGATCGACGTGGTTCTTGTCGGCATGGTCATCTCCCGGGCAGGGCGCGAGCGGCAAGCACCTGAACGAAGCTCTCCCTGCCACTCTAACCGATCCTCCAGGGGTTAACAACGCGATGGCACAATCCAGGCACTTGAAAGTCTCTCCTCCGGCGTGATAAATTCATGGGATTTTAGGGAGACCGCTCCCCGCTCGCAGTGGGTTACAGCCCCCAACCGCTTCGCCGCGCGGGCCTGAGGTTGCCCTGGCAGCTTGAATTACCATGGACCGATAGCCGCGCGGGCTTGCCCCGCGCTTGGGAGAGGAACTTACTACGTGCCACGACGAAACGACCTCCGCAAGATCCTGCTGATCGGCTCCGGGCCGATCATCATCGGCCAGGCATGCGAATTCGACTATTCGGGGACCCAGGCGTGCAAGGCCCTCCGCGAGGAGGGCTACGAGGTGGTCCTCGTCAATTCGAATCCGGCGACGATCATGACCGACCCGGCGACGGCCGATCGGACCTACATCGAGCCGCTCACCTGGCCGATCGTCGCCAAGGTGATCGAGAAGGAGCGGCCCGACGCGCTGCTGCCGACGCTCGGCGGGCAGACCGGTTTGAACCTGGCGATGGACCTGGACCGCCACGGCGTGCTGGCCAGGCACGGCGTCGAGATGATCGGCGCCAGCGCCAAAGTCATCGCCAAGGCCGAGGAGCGCGACCAGTTCAAGGCCGCGATGGAAAAGATCGGCCTGGGCGTCTGCCGCGGCCAGACCGTCTCCAACCTGGAGGACGCCAAGCGGGTGCTCGACCAGATCGGGCTGCCCTGCGTCGTGCGCCCGAGCTTCACCCTCGGCGGCAGCGGATCGAGCATCGCCTACAACCGGGCGGAATTCAACGACCTGGTCGCGCGCGGGTTGGCCGAGTCGCCGGTCCACGAGATTCTGCTCGAGGAGTCGGTGATCGGCTGGAAAGAGTACGAGATGGAGGTGATGCGCGACAAGGACGACAATGTCGTGATCATCTGCTCGATCGAGAACTTCGACTCGATGGGCGTTCACACCGGCGACTCGATCACCGTCGCCCCGGCCCAGACGCTGACCGACAAGGAATACCAGCGGATGCGCGACGCCTCGCTGGCCGTGATCCGCGAGATCGGCGTGGAGACCGGCGGCTCGAACATCCAGTTCGCGGTCAATCCCAGGGACGGCCGGATGGTGGTGATCGAAATGAACCCCCGCGTCAGCCGCTCCAGCGCCCTGGCCTCCAAGGCGACCGGCTTTCCGATCGCCAAGATCGCCGCCAAGCTGGCCGTCGGTTACCGTTTGCACGAGTTGTCCAACGACATCACGCGGAAGACCCGCGCTTGCTTCGAGCCGACGATCGACTACGTGGTCACGAAGATCCCGCGCTTCGCCTTCGAGAAATTCCCCGAGGCCAACGCCGACTTGACCACGCAGATGAAGAGCGTCGGCGAGACGATGGCGATTGGGCGGACTTTCAAGGAGTCGTTCCAGAAGGCCCTCCGCGGGCTGGAGGTCGGCAGCTTCGGGTTCGGCTGCGACGCCAAGGACCGCTGGGGCACGCCCGACCAGCCGTCGATCGACGAGGTTCGGGCGAAAGTCGGCCGGCCGGGCGACCAGCGCGTATGGTATCTCCGTTATGCCCTGAAGTACGGCATCTCGATCGAGGAGCTCCACGAAGCGACGGCGATCGATCCCTGGTTCCTCGACAACCTGGCCGAAATCGTCGAGCTGGAAAACGAGCTCCGCACGAAGGCCTCGCTCAGCCAGGTCGATGACGCCCTGCTCCGCAAGGCCAAGCAGTTCGGCTTCTCCGACCGCCAGCTCTCGACGATCTGGAACGAGGCGGAAATGGAGATTCGCGCCGAGCGGAAGCGGCGCGGGATTGTCGCCGCCTACAAGGCCGTCGATACGTGCGCTGCCGAGTTCGAGGCCTATACACCCTACTATTATTCGACCTACGAAGACCCGATCGAAACCGATTCGGAAAACGTCCCGCCCGGCCGCGGGGCGCTCGCCCTCGGAGCCGGCGAGGGCGGCCGGCGTGCGGCTTACCTGGAGGATGAGACGCCGCCGAAGACGCCCGGCCGGCGGCGGGTGATGATCCTCGGCGGCGGCCCCAACCGGATCGGCCAGGGGATCGAGTTCGACTACTGCTGCTGCCACGCCAGCTTCGCCCTCCGCGAGCTGGGCATCGAGTCAATCATGGTCAACTCGAACCCGGAAACGGTCAGCACCGACTACGACACGAGCGACCTGTTGTTCTTCGAGCCGCTGACGGCCGAAGACGTGCTCAACATTTACGACCGGGTCCAGCCCGACGGCGTGATCGTCCAGTTCGGCGGCCAGACGCCGCTGAACCTCGCCCGGGTCTTGTCCAACGCGGGCGTTCCGATCATCGGCACGAGCGTCGATACGATCGAGGCCGCCGAGGATCGGGAGAAGTTCAAGAACCTGCTGGATCGCCTCGGCCTCAGGCAACCGGCCAGCGGGATTGCGCGGAACCTGGCGCAGGCCCGGGCGGAGGCCGCCAAGGTCGGTTTCCCCGCGCTCGTCCGGCCAAGCTTCGTGCTCGGCGGCCGGGCAATGGAAATCTGCTACGACTCGGCCCAGTTCGAGAAATTCGTCGCCGAGGCGTTCATTGTCTCCGAAGGCCAGCCGGTGCTCATCGATCGCTTTCTCGAAGACGCGATCGAGATCGACGTCGACGCAATCGCCGACGGCGAGCGGGTGATCGTCGCCGGCGTGATGGAGCACATCGAGGAGGCCGGCGTCCACTCGGGCGACTCGGCCTGCGCGATCCCGCCGTACAGCCTGCCCGGCCCGGTCGTGGCGGAAATCCGCGAGGCGGCGTGCGCCCTGGCCCGGCAGCTCCAGGTCAAAGGCCTGATGAACGTGCAGTTCGCCGTGAAGGAAGAGCGGGAGCGGCCCGTCCTGTACGTGATTGAAGTCAATCCGCGCGCCAGCCGCACCGTGCCGTTCGTCTCCAAGGCGACCGGCATGCCGCTGGCCCGGCTCGCCGCCAAGGTGATGACCGGAATGACCCTGCCGGAACTCGGCTTCTACCGCGAGCCGATCCCGGCCCACGTCTCGGTCAAAGAAGCCGTCTTCCCGTTCGTCAAGTTTCCCGGCGTGGATATCGTGCTCGGACCGGAAATGAAATCGACCGGCGAGGTGATGGGCGTCAGCGAGCGGTTCTCGATCGCGTTTGCCAAGAGCCAGCTCGCGGCGGGCACCGTGCTGCCGGCGGAGGGGAAGGTCTTTGTCAGCGTTGCCGACCGGGCGAAAGACCACGTCGTCGGCCTTGCCCGGCGGCTCGAGCGGCTCGGCTTCGAGCTGCTCGCCACCCGCGGCACTGCGGCCAGGCTGGCGGAAGCCGGCGTCCGGGTGACGCGGCTGAAGAAGGTCCAGCAAGGGCATCCGAATGTCATCGATTACATTCGCAACGGGGAACTCGCCCTGGTGATGAACACTCCCAGCGGCAAGGGCGCGCGGACCGACGAGGGCCGCATTCGCGCCACGGCCGTGGCGCATGGAGTGCCCTGCCTGACCACGATCCAGGCCGCCGACGCGGCCGTGCGGGCGATGGAGGCGATGCGCGAAGAGGAGATGGAAGTGCACGCCGTCCAGGACCGCTTCCCGAACTACGGCGCGCCGCAGCAGCCTTTTCCGTAGGGAAGAGGCCAGCGCGCTTGCCCGATCGGTCCGGGACGCGGATAATGAGTCAGTAGGGGTGCTTGACAGCCACTATGTCTTGACGTGGAGAGCCAGGTATGTCTCGGCCAAGGATCGGGTGGTCTGTTGCCGCTGTCGCGCTGCTCGGGGTGTTGATCTTCAGCGAACTTGCCTTGGCGCAGTTTGCCGATTCCACCCGCCGCAGCATGGGAAATCTCGACCCGAACCCCTCGCGGCGGAGCATGGGGAACCTCCGCCCGGAGACCCGGAAAAGCCAATCGCCCGAATCGTCGGATTCGGGAAGCGCCACGCTGGTGGTGCCGAATCCGTATTACCCGGGCTACTATTACAGCCCCGGCTATTACTACGCTCCGTATGCCGTTTACCCGGGCTACGGGCCCTATTACCCTTACGGCTACGCGAGAGACTATTACTGGCCGCGGGGCCATTACTACCGCTACTACGTGGTGCCGCCACCGCTGTTCGTGCCAGCACAAACGTTCTTCGGCCCGCAGGCCACGCGCCGGTTCATGGGGCGATGATCCTTCCGTAGCGCGGGTCTCCAGGCCCGCCTCCCCGTCAGCCCCGCGGGCGCGCGATTGTTCCTTCCGTAGCGCGGGTCTCCAGGCCCGCCTCCCCGTCAGCCCCGCGGGCGCGCGACGATTGGAAAGCCGAAGGCTATTTCGCGTCCTTTCTCAGCTCGACCTGCGCACGTTCAGCGATCATCACGGGGCTGTCCCATACGGGCAAGCCTTTCAGCTCGGTATTGGCCCCGCGGGTCTTCCAGCTTTTCTTATCGAGTTGATACACCTTGCCGGTGATCATCTCGACGTAGACCGGGTCCTGGAACGCGGCGCCGTTGATCGTCAGGTCTACGAGGTCCCATTTCAGCTCGTCGCTGGGAATCTGGTCGCCGTACCAGATCAGGACCACCGGGCTGGATTGCTTGCTAAACCCGGCGACGGTCAACTCGCGAGGCGAGCTCGACTGGTGCTCCAGCAATCCGACCGGCGTCACCTCGCTGTCGAAGAAGCCGGCCATGTGCTGAACGGCGTAGTAGACGGGCCGCTTGTAGATGAACTGGAGCAGGAGGTTCGAGCGGATCAGGCCGAACGACTGCTGCATGTTCGTGTACTTGAGGTCGATGATCGTGAAGACCGAGGAGTCGATGCCGCGCACACGATCGCCCGCCATCCGCCGCAGGTCCCATTTCGCCTGGCTGTACTCGGTCCAGGGGTAATTGGCCAGGGCGTGTGTCCATTCCAGGATCGAAGGGCAGCCGACCTCTCCCTGGTAAACCTTGTACTTGGGGTTGTACGATTCGAGCAGCGCCCTCGTCTTTTCGACGGCCGGGTAGCTGGAGTCGGGGTTCTGTACGTAGGGATGGTAGACCCACAGATTGACCAGGTCCAGCTTGCCAGCGGCTTTCAGCGCCTCGAGCACGATTTTACGATCGGCGTCGTGGATGGCCGTGACGAGAATCACCGCTTCCGGCTGAATCTTCCTGATCAGCTCGGCTGTGGCGATCAGCAGCGTCGCGTAGTTCGCCCCCTGGCCGAAAGGCTCGTTCCAGATTTCCCATTCCGTGACCACGTCCTTGTAGCGCGTTACCGTGGCCTCGATGTATTTCAGCCAGGCCGCCATGGCCTCCGGCGAGCTGACCAGAGGCGCCAGCCCCGATCCCAGATTGAAGTCCGAGCCGTAGATCGGGTTTCCGTAGCAGAGGCACATCCAAGGCATCACGCCCTCTGCGTCGAGCCCGTGGACACATTCATCGAGCCAGGCGAAATCGTAAACGCCCTTCACCTTCTCGCACTTCGCCCAGCCGCTCTGAAGCCGCCCGCGTTTGACGCCCAGCTCGCCCACGTAGTCCTTGTAGACGCTGAATTTCGCGAAGTCGCGGTCGAGCGTCTCGCAGCCGACCGACCAAGGCGACGACTTGATGTCCTTCGCGTGCCGGACGGCCAGCCATCCGATCTGCTCAAGCTCCGGCCCCGACGCCTTGAACTTCTCCCAAGTGATCGACCTGTATCCCTTGGCTTGCCCCAGGGCAGCGGGGCAGAGAAGCAGGCCCGATAAGAGGACGATCCCGAGGCCGGCCGCCTTGGGAGCGGGGAAGAAGAGCTGTCGCGAGTCTCGCCTCATGGTCATGGTCCTTTCGAATTGACTGCGGGTGTAGGTGAAGTGGGCAAACCATATTCTCATACACTTTGGGGGCGCCGTCTCCGGCTAAACGCCTTCCAGCGCCGCACGGGTAACGCGGAGCACGTTCCCGCCGAGGACTTTCTGAATGTCCTCGTCGCGGTAGCCCCGCTGGACCATGCCGACGGTGAACAGCGGCCAGTTGGTCCAAGCCATGCTCAGTACGGCTTCCCGGGACTCGGGGCCCAGCGCGCCTTGGGGCCAGAATGCCTCCCACCGTGCGCGGGACTTGGGCCGGCCGGAGATTTTTTTGCTCTCGGCCGCCGCGTTGCGCGACGTGTAAGCCACGTCCGTGCCGATTGCCGCATGGTCCGCGCCGAACTTTTTCACGACGTGGTCGATGTGGTCGAGCATCGCGCTGATGTCTCCCTTGCCGCCCAGGAAACTCGGAACGCAGCAGATGCCCACCAGGCCGCCCGTGTCGCAGATCGCCCGGATCACTTCGTCCGGTTTGCTGCGGATGTGCGGGTTCAGCGCGGCGCAGGTGGTGTGGCTGGCGACCATCGGCTTCTGGGAGGTTTTGGCGGCCTCCAGGCTCGTTTGCCATCCGCTGTGGGCGCAGTCGGCGATCACGCCCACCCGGTTCATCTCCGCCACGACCGCCCGGCCGAAATCGCTCAACCCGGCGTTGGCCGGTTCCGCGCAGCCGTCGCCGATCATGTTGCGCCGGTTGTAGGTCAGGTGCATCATGCGGATGCCCAGCTCGAAGAAGATGCGGATGTAGCGGAGCTCGTCTTCGATCGAGACCCACTGCTCGGCCAACGGCGCGCCGTTGCCGCTGAAGTAGAGGCAGTGCCGGCCCGCCCGCTTGGCCGCCACGATCTCGTCGGGCGTAGCCGCCTTGGGCAGGAAGTCGGGCAGCAGGTCGGTCAGGCGCGTGAAGTGTGCGAGCCGTTTGAGCAGCCGCATCACGGCCTGCCCCTCTTCTCCGGCATTCTGAAAGATGCACGTCA
Source organism: Planctomycetota bacterium (assembly GCA_023621895.1). Lineage (GTDB taxonomy): Bacteria > Planctomycetota > Planctomycetia > Pirellulales > Thermoguttaceae > JAAYCB01. Next base: position 4,892 of record JAMOAF010000048.1, on the reverse strand, counting down.
CGCCGGCGGCCTCCCAGGCCTGCTTGAACTCGGCCAGCTCGGCCGGATCGGTGGCCGCGCGGGTCATCGACATCCGTTCCTGCATGTCTTGGATCTCGACGTCCGAGGCCCCCGCCTTGATCGCTGCCTGGATCGCATCGCCATCGACCGCCGCCCGCGGCGAGAAACCGTAGCTTTCGAAAACCAGGCTCTCGGCGTGCAGTTCCAGGCCGTGCTGGAGGTCTTTTTGGCTCGGCTTGAGGATTTCGAGGGCAACCTGCCGGGCCTCTTGAATGACAGGGTTGGAGCGCCAGGAACCTGGTTCCGCGGCGTTTCCGCCGGGCGCCGGCGCGGTGGTTTCGGCGGCGAAGACGGCTGCCCCGGTTAGTGGCAGCACGGCGGAGGCCTGCAAGAAGCGGCGGCGGTCGATCGAGTGGTCAGACATGGTCGTTCTCCGGTGATGGTCGGCTGGCGAGAAGCCCCGCTGGCGGCGCTTCACGGCGCCTTTAGGAATTCGGGGGTGGCGAAGTCTTCCTTCATGTCGTAGGGCAGGCGGCGCACGGTCTTTCCTTCGAAATCGGTGAAATACAGCCGCGAGACGGAGAGCTTGTCGGCGTGCCCGTCCGCCCACAGCACGGCGAACGGCGAATCCGGTTCGGCGCCGATCACCTTGCGGACGTACGAGTGGTTTCGCGGGCTGTCCTTGGTTACATCGCGGACCTTCGTCCAGGTCGCTCCCTCGTCGCGGCTCCTCCAGACCGCCACCTCCCCGCCGCCGCCCCAGCGCTGCGGGCCGCGCCCGGTCGGGCCGATGATCCGCCAGCTCCCATCGGTTTCGGCCCAGATCGGACCGGTGTCGTAGTTGTGGGTCGAGTTGGTTACCTTGTGGATTCGCCAGGCGCCCCCCTTATGGTGCAATACCTCCCAGGTTCGCGGATCGCCCTGAGGCCCCGGGCGATGGTCCGAGGAGGTGACGGCCAGAATCACGGGGTTTCCGTCGCCGTCGAGCGTGATGTCCTTGACGTACACCAGCCGGCGCTCTTCGGAATAGGCCTTGACGCGGGCCGGGTTGTCCGGCTTGACCAGCGGCGGAGCGATCGTCTTTCCGTCGACCGTCTGCCACGTCTTGCCCAGGTCGCGGGTTTCGAGATAGTAGAGGTCGGTGCGGTTGTCGGGCATGCCTTTCGGATGCCGGTTGAACGCGGTGACGATCCGCCGGCCTTGCCGGAACGACACTTGATAGTGCCCCTCGATCCCGGCCAGCTTCCGGTCCTCGCCGCGGGAGCCGTCCGGCTTGCGGAAGTTCCAATAAAGCTCCCGCACGCCCGTGTACTTGGTGAACAGCTCGAAGATTCCCTCGCCCTCCACGTACCAGGGCTGGGGATAGCAGATTTCGTCCGACGAAATCAGCTCGAAACGATCGATGTCGTAAGGCCTTGCGCTCCGGTAGACGAACCCCGGCCGCGATCGACCACGGCCCGCCACGTAAACCCAGATGCGGCCCTCCGGATCGATCGTGAGGGATGAATCGTCGTGCGGATCGTCGACTCCGCCCTTGTCGTGGACGATCGTGGGCCGGGGCACGCGATCTTTTTGATGATCGTAGTAGGAGATCATGTTGTAGAGATAGCGCTGTCCTCCCTTGGACCCGCCGTAGCAGAAGAAGGTCTTCTTTACCGCCGGGGCATAGATGGCCAGCGGCAAGTGCTTGGCGGTGTAGGTGCCGAGTCCTCCGGAGTATTTGTCGCCGTAGTCCCAGAAGTCTTTCCACTCCCCCTTTCCATAAGGCGCGTCCGTGAATTGCCCGAGCGTGAACCAAATCCCCCGATAGCCGTCGTCCTTAGGCTTCAGGGTGTCGTCGGCGGCGCCAGCGACCGCGACGGTCGATAGCGTCATGCAGATCGTAAGCAGCGCGAGTCGATGCATGGTCGGAGTTCCTTGTTTGGAGTGATTCACTGGTGGTTGCGAGGAGTCGCGGTCAGGCAGCGCCGACCAACTGCTCCACGAATTGCCTGGCTTTCTTGACTTCTTCGAGCGTCTGGGCGGGATCGCCGGGTTTGACCATCTCGATCATCAGCGGCCCGCCCTCCAGTCCGCCGCGGCGGAGCTCCGCGAACAGCGCGGGAAAATCCACCTTGCCGGTCCCGGGCGTGAGAGCGACGTTGTCTGGCGGCAGGTAATCCTTGACCGACACGCCCGTGACCAGCCCTGCCACCGCCTTGGCATCCTCGACCGGATCGATCCGACCTTGGGAGTAGAAGTAGATGTTGCCCGGATCGTACATCACCGTGAAATTGGCGCGATTGACGCGCTTCGCGGCATCGCGGATTTGCGGTCCGGTGCCCGTCATGCCGCCGTGCGGCTTCAGCACCACCGCGATTCGCTTCTCGGCCGCATAGTCGCAGCACTCGGCAACCGTCCGGCAACAGGCCTCGTACGTCTGCTCGTTGCCGATGCCGGACAGCAGCACCGACTGAGCGCGGGCTGCCTGGCAGTTGTCGATCAGCTTCCGCAGACCCTCGGGGCCTTTCTCCAGCGAGACGCCGCCTCCGTAGACGTTCGTGATCGTCAATCCTCGCCGCTGGGCTTCCTCGCCCACCTCGGCGGCTTCTTCCAGCGTTGTCTCGGCGGCGATGACCCGCTTGGTGCGGGTCTTCGCCCCGGTAAGCGCGATGTGCTTGAAGCCGGCTTCGGCCATCGCGTCCATGCCGACGCGATAGTCGAAGGCCGCCCAGGGACGGGTCCAACAGCCGACGAGCCAGCCCCGCCGTTCGAAGTAGGGGAGCGAAGGCTCGCCAGCCAGGGCGGACATTGGCGAAACCATCAAGCCCGCCGCGGCGGCGGCCGCCGAGCGGCGAAGAAATTGACGGCGGGTGCAAGGGGAGATCAAAAGCATCGTCATGTCCTTCTTTTTTCTTGTTCGACTGTGTTTCAGGGGAACGGGGCCGCGGTCGGAGCGGCCAACGCAGTTGCAATCCGGGCGATCTAAACGGGCAGGCCCAGGAAGCCCTCGTGGAGGAATACCGGCTCGTAGCCGCGATCGGTTGCCCAGCGGATGGCCGTCTCGATCCGCTGGGGATGGTCGGCGAGATAGGCGGAGTAGAACGGCCAGAAATACTGCTCGTGGGTCATCAGGTCGAGAATCTCCGCCTGGTCCGGACTCTGCGCGATCTCCTCCAGTCGCGGGACGATCCGGTCAAGCGGGACCGTGTTGCAGACCATGTCGATATTCGAGAACAGAATGCCGCTGGGAAAGTCCTTCAAGGCGTCGTGACGCGAGAGATACTCGCTGCGGACCGCGTCCATCTTGTAGTTCACAAGCCACTGCTCCCCGCGTTTCTCGAAATAGCCGCTGAGGGTTTTCACACCGCGCTCGGCCAGCGGTTTCCACGCCGACGGCCGGACCATGCCCCAGTGCACGATTGTCGTCGGTGAATAGGTCTCCTCGCCGGCAAAGCGGAGAATCTGCTCACGGACCTTGTCGAAGTCGGCGATGAGCTGCTCGGGCGGCGCGTCGATATAAGGATTGGCCGGCTCGTTGGCGTGGGCGTGAAACGCCAGTTTCAACCAACCGGCGTTGTCGCGCCACTCGCTCCGGTAGCGGTCGGGGAACTTCGTCAAATCGAACTCGTCCGCCGTCGTGAAGTAGATGTTCAAAACGAACTTCGTGCCGTACTTCTTGTGCAGGCCTCGCAGCATATCGAGGTAGAAGCAGTCGAACAGCGAGGGGTACCGCTCTCTCCAGATATCCCGCAGGAAGAAGCTGTTGTCATCAATGGCGAAGCGGTACCGCGGGCGGGAGTTGCGGTCCCAGAGCACGCGGACCGCATCGCGCGCCTGCGGCTCCTCGGCGAACGTCGCGACGATGTCGGTCTCCAGTTGCCGCAGCACGACCTCGGCCTCAAACTGCGCTGCTGTTTGCCGCGATGGCGCCCCGTTGACGAGCACGCGCCGGCCGGCCGGCGCCGCGCCGCGGACACGGACCCGCAGCCCTCCGTCGACCGCTTCCCCATGGTGCCGGTTGAGCACCGCACCGTGGAACGGTTCTTCAATACGAATCTGCCCGGCGCCTTCCGACGCGCTGGCAATCCGGCCGACCGCCGCAGCGCCGGCGGCCGCGCCAACCGCCCGCAGGAACTGCCGGCGAGTCACGCTAGGATGAAACATCAGTGATCCTTCCTCAAAAAAAGCCACAGGCCCGCATCGGCCGTGCCTCACGGCCCATGCAGCAGGCGTCTGTACGTGCGCCGCCAGATGCCGCGCCACCGGCTGGAGCTAAATCGACCTGCGTGATTCGTGGAAAAAGCGGCTGTTACTCAGATAGCCGCGTGGGCTTGCCCCGCGCTTCGTTACGTACGGGTTGTGTCGCAGCGCAGGCGCGCCGCGGGGCAAGCCCACGCGGCTATCACGCTCTCATGAATTCCTCCCGGAATCACGCAAGCTCATTCAGATTATTGCACAGGCGAAGGTCCGCCGGCAATCCAGGCGCCGGCTCGTTCACTAGATGCGCTCCGAGAACAAAGATTCCCGCTGTCGCCGATTTGCCGCCAGCCGGGCAGCCGCAGCCGGGCAGCCGCAGCCGGCTCGCGGGCACTTGACCCGGTCGTGCCGAATGCTCATGATTGCCCCCAAATAGGGGAACACCCGTTTCAGGAGCGAAAGCCATGTGCCGAATCCAAAAAGCGTGTTGGTGGGGCTTTGTTGCCGGGTTGGCGTGGATCTTGGCGGCCGAGCTCCTGCTCGGCGCCGATCGTGCTGGGGAAGCGGCCGACGACGGGCCGCTGCTGGCCAAGGCCCGACAGATTCACGCCCGAGCGCTGACGCTGGATACCCATGTAGACATCGCCGGGCCGCAATACGCAACGCCGCAACTCGACCCCGGCATCGAGCAGCCGCGACTGAAGTGCGACCTG
>JAMOAF010000958.1 GCA_023621895.1 Planctomycetota bacterium | reverse complement strand
GGATGAGATCAGAGGCCTGCTCGCCGTGAGAATGGAACTGCCCCCCTCCGGCCAGCCCGTCCACCAAAACGACCTGCCGCAAACGAAACCACGGAATCACGAGGTGCAATCATGCCGCGAATCGACCATGTTGTGTTCTTCTGCCTGCTGAGTTGCTGCGGGGCGCTAGTGCTCGCGGCGACCGGCGCCCGCACGGCCATCTACGACAGCGTGTGCGAGGACGCGCGGGAGATTTCCAGCACGTCGCTCGCCGTGCCGATGCCGCCAGCCCAATGGAAGGCGACCGCCGACCGGCGGCGGGAGATGTGGCGCGAAATGCTCGGACTGTCGCCCCTGCCCGAACGGACGCCGCTCGAGGCCACCGTGACCGGCGTTCTGGATCGCGGCGATTACGTGGTGGAGAAAGTGCACTTTCAGTGCGTGCCCGGCGCGTACGTGATCGGCAACATCTACCGCCCGGCCAAAGTCACCGGAAAGCTGCCCGCCGTTCTCTATCTCTGCGGCCATACCAAGGGCAAAGTCAGCCCCACCTACCAGGCCAACCCGCGCTGGTTCGGCCAGCACGGCTACGTCGCTCTCGTGCTCGACCCGATCCAGTTGGGCGAGTCGCAGGGCCTTCACCACGGCACGTACCGGGAAGGGCGCTGGGACTGGCAAAGCCGTGGCTACACACCGGCGGGCACGGAGGTGTGGAACGCGATGCGCGCGCTCGACTACCTGGAAACCCGGGCCGACGTCGATCCCGAGCGGATGGGGGTGACGGGCCTGAGCGGCGGCGGCGTGATCTCCTGGTGCCTGGGCGCTGCCGATGAGCGGGTCAAGGTCGTGGTCCCCGTCTGCCAGAGCGGGAGCGTCGAGCACGTGGCCGTCGACCGCGCCACCGACGGCCACTGCGACTGCGCGTTCTGGATCAACTATTACCGCTGGTGCTGGCCCGACCTGGGCGCGCTGATCGCCCCCCGAGCGTTCTTGATCGCCTCCGGCACCGAAGACGTGCTCTGGCGGCCCTATGGATATCGCGACGTGGCCCTCCGCATCCGCCACCAGTATGCGGCGCTGGGCGCGCCGGAACGCTTCGACCTGGTCGAGGACCTCACCCCGCACGGCTACACGCCCAAGCTCCGCCAGGCGATCTTCACCTGGTTCAACACGCACTTGAAGGGCGACCCCACGCCCGTGACGGACGACGTGACCGATTTTGTCGAGCCCGAGGAGAACCTGCTCGTCTTCGGCGGCAAGCTGCCGGAGAACGACCAGATGCGGAGGATCGACACCCTGCTGGTGAAAAAGGCCGACCCGCCGAAGGTCGAGAACGAGGCCCAATGGCGGGCCCATCAAAAGGCCGCGATCGAGCGGTTGCGGCAGCTCACGTTCCGCCAGATTGCATCGAATCCCGCCCCGCGGCGGAGGGAGTTCCGCTCCGACGGCAGCAGCGGCAGCGGCACGAGCGTTGACACGTACGTGTTCGACACCAGCGACGGGCTGACGCTCGACCTGCGGACCGCGCGGCCGACTGGCGCCGAATGGCCGATCCCCACGGTGGCGTACGCCATTCAAGCCGACGCCCCCAGCACATTTTCGGGCGGAGGCAGCTCGCGGCCCTCCGTCCGCGGCCAGTTCGCCACCGCCGGGGTCGAAGTCCGCAACACCGGCGTCACCTCCGTGGGACCCGGCTACCTCTGGACCCTCCGCCGCATCTACCCGATGCTCGGCCACACGCTCCCCGAGCGGCAGGTGCAGGACCTGCTCGATGGCATCGCGGTCGTCCGCCAGGAAGCGGTCACCGGACCGGTGGCCGTCTTTGGGCAAGGCGCCACCGCGCCGCTGGCGATCTATGCCGCGATTCTCGATCCGCGCGTCAGCGAGGTGATTCTCGCGGGCGCGCCCGAGAGCCACGAAAACCCCGAAACGCCGGAGTTTCTCGGCATTCTTCGCGTGGGTGACCTGCCCCAGAACCTGGCCCTGGTCTATCCCCGCCCGATCACGTTTGTCGGCTCCGTCCCCAAGGCCTACGAATGGACGCGCCAAGCGTACGAGAAACTGGGCGCCGGCGACCGCATCCGCGTGATCGCCAACGTCCAGCAATGGCAGCCGCGCTGATCCCATTCCGTTCTGCCGAAATGGGGACATCACTGATTATTGCTTTCCGTTTCGCGGACCGTGTGGAAGCGGAATGACAGTAGTTCCAAGTTTGGCTGAATTGCTATAGGTGAACGCAAGGCTTTTCGTGTAAATGACTTGTGTCAACAGGTCAATGCACGTTGGAACTACTGACTGAGGTTAGGATTTCGGTTTGAAAACGGTGGATGACGCAGGGGATGCGCGTAGAGAGTGTGTTTACTGGCAAGGGGGGTGGCGCTGCTTTCGCGGAGCGAAAGGCGACGTTTCACGGAGATTCGAGAGGGATTGCTCCAACAGCTTGAGAGGGGTCAGCGAATCCGCTTGGTCTAAGTCGCCTTTCGCTCCGCGAAAGTGGCGTAGAAACAGCAGCCTTTCCCGCCGGCGAGAACCCGTCCGTATCCAATGCCATTGCTGAAATGCTTGGTGGACTTTTCGGTCCAAGATCGGATTTTAGTATCGAAGA
>JAMOAF010000898.1 GCA_023621895.1 Planctomycetota bacterium | reverse complement strand
TCGGGTTACGATGGGGCGCGACGGTCGGAGAATCCTCGGCTCTTGAATCCGTGCTGACTGTTAAGCGCCGATCCATCGTGCGGCGCAGAAGATTGAGGAGCACACCATGACAGCCAGGCTTGCCAGCGCCATCGTACTGGCGGTTCTCTCGGTTACTCCCACGGTTGCGGTCGAGACCGTGCGGGTGGAACTCTCCGGCGGCGCTCCGCGCCTTCTGGTCGACGGAAAACCCGTCCGAGCCAGGATGTTCTGGGGCGCCCCGGCGGCCGGGCAGCTATCGATCGGACCGGAAGCCAAGAGAATCGCCTTCGAGTTCTCGGCGACGGAGGACGAGCCCAGCCGGGCGACCATGCACCTGCGGTTTGGCGCCACGGCGGGCGATGTCTACCTCGACGAGGTCCACGTGGTCGATCTTGAAGACGACGCCGACGTGATCCCCGTCTGTGATTTCGAGGCCGGCGCCGAGAGCTTCCGTGAGCGCTGGACCTCGTGGCCCACCGGTCCGGCCAACACGGTGGGAAAGACGGAGGTTCGGCCCGGCTGCGGTCGGGGCGACTCGGCCGGACTGCATGTCCAACTCCAAGCGCCTCCGGACGGCCGCTGGCCGGATTACCATGTCTACCATCTTCCCAACCTGTCCCTGCACAAGGGGCGCCGCTATCGGGTGAGCCTTTGGGTTCGAGCCGAGCCGGCCCGCAAATTGACCGTTGCCTTCTACCGACCCGGCCAACCGTTCACGTTTCTGGGCGGGCCGCCCGGCCCGTTTGTAAACCAAATCAAGATGGCCGCCGAGGTGGGCGTCGACCTGGTGAGCTTTCCCGTCTCCCGGCCCTGGCCGCGGCCCGGAGAAGAGGTTGATTGGACGGGCGTCGACCTCCAGTGCCGGACGGTCCTCGACGCCAACCCGAAGGCGCTGCTGCTGCCCCGCATCGGCATGGGCGCGCCAGAGTGGTGGCACAAGGCCCACCCCGGCGACGTCATGGTCTGGGACCGGGGACCGCAGCAGCACGCCGACGTGGCGGTGGCCTCCGAGACCTTCCGCCGCGAATCGGCCGAGCGGCTTGCCGCCTTGATCGCGCATCTGGAAGAGAACTTCGGCGACCACATCGCCGGCTACCACCCGTGCGGCCAGAACACCGGCGAGTGGTTCTACCAGGATACGTGGGGGCCGGCGCTCAACGGGTATTCCGAGGCTTCCCGGAACGCGTGGCGGCAATGGTTGAAAAACCGGTACCAGAACGATAAGGCCCTCCAGGCGGCCTGGCGCGACCGCCAGGTTGCGCTCGACACGGCCGAGGTGCCGTCGCCGGCGGCCCGCCGAGCGTCGCCGGCTGGCGTGCTGCGCGATCCGGTCGCCGAGCGGCCGCTGATCGACTTCGCCGAATTCCAGCAGGAGATGATGGCCGATTGCGTCTGCCACTTCGCCCGCACCGTGCGCGAGGCCACCGGCGGGAAGAAGCTGGTCGTCTTCTTCTACGGCTACGTCTTCGAGTTTGGGGCGATTCACAACGGCCCGGCCACCGCCGGCCACTACGCGCTTCGCCGCGTGCTCGATTGTCCCGACATCGACGTGCTGTGCTCGCCGATCTCATATTTCGATCGCGGCCTCGGCCAGAGCGCCCCGGCGATGACCGCCGCGGAGAGCGTCGCCTTGGCCGGCAAGATGTGGTTGTACGAAGACGACACGCGGACTTACCTGGGAACCGGCAAGGCGCCCGGCTGGCAGGACGGCGTCGACACCCTGGAAGAGACCAACAGGGAGCTTCTGCGGAACACGGCCCAGTGTGCCCTGCGGAATTTCGGCGCCTGGTGGATGGACCTGGGCGCCACCGGCTGGTTCGAGGACCGGCGGATGTGGGAACAGATGGAGCGGCTGAAAGCCCTCGACGAACCGCTATTGGAAACCGCGTTCCCCTTCCAACCCGAAGTGGCCGCCGTCGTGGACGAGCCGAGCATGATCCGCGTGGCCTACGGCGGCGACCTCGTGACCCGGCCCGGCGTATACGAGGCTCGGCGGCCCCTGGGGCGGATGGGGGCTCCCTACGGCCAGTACCTGCTGGACGACGTCAGCGCCGGACGAGTCGGCGCGAAGATGTTCGTCTTCCTCAATGCGTGGTGCCTCTCGCCCGGCGAGCGCCGGCAGATTCTCGACGCCACGCGAGGCAAGCTCTGTGTCTGGTGCTACGCACCGGGCTACCAGGAGCCCGGCGGTGTGAACGCCGGCGCGATGCGGGAACTGACAGGATTCAAGCTCGGCCGAGTCTCGCCGGAAAAGGCATGGGCCGAGCCGACCGAGTCGGGCAAGCGACTCGGCATGACGGCGGGATTCGGAGTCCAGACGCCCGTCATGCCGCTCCTGGCCGCCGCCGATGCGACACCCGAGGAGACGCTGGCCACCTACCCGAACGGCGCCGCGGCTGTCGCCTTGCGGCAGACCGATCATGGCTGGTCGTTGTTCGTCGGGCCACCCGGCTTGACATCGGAGCTGCTCCGGCTTGCCGCGCGCAAGGCCGGCATCCACCTGTTCACCGAGACCGACTGCAATGTCTACGCCAACGGCCCTTACGTTGTGCTCCATGCCTCGC